>CAZUVA010000016.1:0-12606 GCA_964622755.1 uncultured Zetaproteobacteria bacterium | reverse complement strand
CAGATCAACCCCTTTATTTTGTGTCAGTCCAGCCTTGCAGCGTTTCAATAATCATCCTGGCCTGTTTGGCGTTGGTGATATTGAATTTGGAACGCGGAGTATATTCACCATTGCGTTTCTGGTAACGGCGAATGGTGAATTTATCTTCGCCATAGGATTCGCTGGCCTGATCCCAGTTCTGATATCGAAACAGAATCGTTGTCCATGCCCCTTTGCTAAGGATCACTTTGTCCACCTGTCTGGTGGTCAGAATCCCTCCTTCTTCATAATCAATATTCAGGTCATCAGGTGTCATAAATCTCTCTTTGTTGATCGCAGGATTAAATTTACGGATATGATGAAAAAGTGCATGGGAGCACATTCAGGCATTCCTTAAAAAACGTGAAGACTGCTGCTGATAGTGGATGTGTCAATCAGCATATAATGCCCCTCACTTTCGCACCCCCCGAGGTTCACACAACAAAGCCTGCAACAATGTGCAGGCTTTGTCAGATCATGGGCCAAATGTTCCGACGAGCGGAACAGGTTTTTATCAATGCTTACTTATGCGATGAACTCATGTATTGAAGCATATTTGCATGCTCCTCATTCCTCGAACGGATCACTTTGCCAGCATGAACCAGCATATAGGCCATGAAGGCATAAACCAGCTCAGCTTCGGTTTGCATCAGTTCCGAGCAATCATCCCTGTTGAGTTTGTATACAACACAATCTTCCACAGCGGTAACTGTCGCAGTTGCCGAATCACCGGTCAAAAAAGTAATTTCACCGAACAACGCTGCCTCCCTGCTGGTGGCTAAATGCATTTGCTGACCATTACATTCAGCACTGATTTCAGCCAAACCCGAGCGCAGAACATACAATACGCCCCCCGGTTGCCCCTGCGTCAAAATATTGACGTTTTTGGAAAAATGCTTCTCAATCAGAAGCCGATCGAGCTTGCCTCGCTCGGCCTCATTCAGTTTTCGCTTCAGAACCTTGTCTTCAAGCCATGAATAATCGATTGCCATGGAAACCCCCACCTTGATTTTAACGACCTATCATACACGGATTAAAGAATAACTTGCAAGCCCGACCTCGTCTCGGCTCATCCTGATCAGCAACTTCAGCCTGCCAGTCGTTTATCGCTTGAATTCATCGATTAAAAGTGCTTCAATATCATGCATGCAGAATAATCCCCAACAGGCTCTGGAAGAACGAACTCAGGCTTTAACCGAACATCTGGCCACCATTCGCCGCAACATGGAGCAGACAATTGCCGATAATCACCGCATGCGTGAAGTCGTGCGCATTGCCGAAAATGAGTTACGCAAACGGCGGGATCAGGTTCGACAGCTGGAAAGTGAACTGGAAAATCGACAAAACGGACGGCTGGAAGCAAAAGCCCGGATAGAACACGCCATGGAAAAACTGGATGAACTGATGATTGGACAAGGAGAATCATCATGAGTCATTCAGTTGAAATTACGCTCATGGGTCGTAATTTTTCAATTCTGACCGATGAAGACCCCGACCAGGTTATGGCTGCTGCAGAGCTGGTTCAGAAACATGTTGATGAGCTCAGAAATATGGGGGCATCCGTGGCTTCTGACCGTTTGCTGACGCTGGTATCCCTGAACTTGGCCGGAGAATTACTGAAAAATGACCAGACAAAAACTGATGGTTTGGAAGGCTTGATATCTGAGCTGGACGGAGTAGTATTACAAGCAGAGGGTTTAGCAAAAGCACCCCTGCGTTGAGCGAGTGGCATTCATGTTGCCTGAGCCGATACTTGTCGAATGGGAGCTTACCTACTTTGGCCATGCGCGTCCCCCTTTCGGGATACCTGAGGCCGAGGTGCGGCGCCCACCTCTTGTTAGAGGGTTCGACGACTATATGCCATTACGCCAGCGCGGGGGTGCTCTTTTTTTCGCCCGGACTACTGTGATTTCCTTCAACACCCTTTGCAGGCACAAGACTACAATCATATGAATTTCCTCCCTTCCCCATGAACAAACCCGCTGATAAAAACACACTCAGAGTTTCTTCGCTGGCATATCGGAAAAATATGCCGGACAGTAAACGCCAGAGAAGCTCGGAAATTATCACCAATACATTGCTCTCTCACCTGCAATGCAGCCCGAATGCCGCTACCAACCTGCTGGTTTATCGTTCGCTACCATCGGAGGTGAATACGGAAAGACTGTTTCATATGCCGAACTATCAGGTTTTTGCTCCGGTCACCCACCATCATAAACACATGGAATGGGTTTTGGCGACACCAACAACAAGATGGGTAAACGGCCTGTTCGGTGTTTCAGAACCGGCATTTGGCATGCCCTGGACAGGCAATAAAAATACAGTGCTGCTCTGTCCGTTGGCAGCATTTGACCGGCAAGGCAATCGTCTGGGAATGGGAATGGGATGTTTCGACTACTGGCTCGGCCAGCACCGCCATCTACTTATTCAGGTGATAGGTCTGGCTTTTTCGGGCCAGGAGGTCGCACATATCCCTGCTGACAGGCATGATGCGCCAATGGATTGCGTGATAACTGAAAAAGAGGTAATTAAATGCCCGAAGGTATGAAAATTCTGGTAATTGGAGATATTCTCGGTAAGGCGGGGCGGCGCGCTCTGACAGAACACTTGCCATCGCTGATTGATCTGCATCAGGTTGATTTTGTAGTGGCCAATGGAGAAAATCTGGCTCATGGATTTGGCCTGACCGAAAGAGTGGCCGATGAAATGTTTGCGATAGGCGTGAATGTCTTTACCAATGGCAACCATTGCTGGGATCAACGTGATTTTCTCCAACATATCGATGAGGATGATCGCTATGTTCGCCCAATGAATTTCACACACTTTGCACCGGGGCGTGGCTGGACGGTACAGGAGACTGCTGCAGGTTATAAAGTGGCAGTCATTAATTTGATTGGCCAGACCTTTATGGGGCCATGGGATTGCCCGTTTGCGGCTGTAGATCAGGCTATGAATGAAATTCCAGAAGATGTCAGTGCTATTCTGGTAGATATGCATGCCGAAGCAACCAGCGAAAAAATGGGTATGGGCTGGTATCTGGATGGCCGCGCCTCGTTTGTCTATGGCACGCATACCCATGTGCCAACCTGCGATGAGATTATTCATGCTTCAGGTACGGCATATCAATCCGATATTGGTATGACCGGTTCCTATCAGTCTATCATTGGCATGAAAATCGATGGTGCATTAAGACGGATGGTGCAACGTTTGCCTCAACGTTTTGAAGCGGTAGAACGTGGAGCCTCCATTTTTGCAACACTTGTAACCATTGATCCATCAACCCGGTTAACGACAGCTATTGAACGCATTCACATTCCACCCACTTGATACAAGCTCAAAATATATGCTGGATAAGTGTACCCTTAATAAATCAGACTCTCCTCAGCGAATACTACCTTCCAGTTGAATAGCTTTTTCCGGAGAATCAGCGAACGTCTTCAGCTTCTGTGCCCGCGATGGATGGCGCAGCTTACGCAAAGCCTTCGCTTCAATCTGGCGAATACGTTCACGGGTGACCCCGAACTGTTTGCCTACTTCTTCCAGTGTATGGTCGGTATTCATACCAATACCGAAACGCATACGCAGCACTTTCTGTTCACGATCCGTGAGGTTTTTCAGTACATCCAGCGTGGCTTCAGCCAAGGCCGCGCTAACAGTGGCATCCAGTGGATTCTCGGCCTTTTCATCTTCAACGAAATCACCCAGTTGCGAATCTTCATCATCACCAATCGGCGTTTCCAGTGATACAGGTTCCTTGGCCACTTCCAGAATCTGCTCCACTTTTTCCACCGGCAGTTCCAGATGTTCTGCCAGTTCTTCCGGCGTCGGCTCACGACCAATATTCTGTGCAATCTGACGCGAAACGCGCATCATTTTATTGATGGTTTCAATCATATGCACCGGAATACGGATGGTACGGGCCTGATCGGCAATAGAACGGGTAATGGCCTGACGAATCCACCATGTCGCATAAGTGGAGAATTTGTAACCACGGCGCCATTCGAATTTTTCCACCGCTTTCATCAAGCCGATATTACCTTCCTGTATCAGATCGAGGAATCCGAGACCACGATTGGTGTATTTCTTGGCAATGGAAATCACCAAACGCAGGTTGGCTTCGATCATTTCGCGTTTGGCCTGTCGCATTTTAGCTTCGCCCATGGTCAGTTTGCGAGCCACTTCCTTAAGCTCGACAATATCCATTTCGGTTTCCTGCTCAACGCGTTTAAGCCGGCGCTGGTTTTCCTTGATTTTGCCAGTGACTCCCTCAATCACCTCAACCCAGGCTGCCTCTTTGTTCTGCCTGATCACATCATCAACCCAGCGTTCATTGGTTTCATTAGGCGGGAATGTTTCCAGAAATAATTTACGCGGCATTCTTGCCTGCAGGGCGTAATCGCGGATCGTGCGCTCAAAACGACGAACACGTTCGACAGCATTTTTGAACCGCTGTACAAGGCGATCAAGCTGACGCGGTGAAAAAGGAATGCTGACCAGTTCAAGCAGCATACCATTAAGTATCTCACGACTTTTGAGCTGCAGCTTTTCATCATTCGGTCTCTTGGCCAGCTTCTTTTTCAACGACATGAACTCATCATGCAATTTTTTGGCATGACTAAAATGCCCCAGCGCCTCTGCCAGTTGCTCTTCCTTGGTAATGACGGTTTCCAGCATCGGCGTACCGTCCGGAGTCGCCGTACGAGCCTTGATGGCAGCTGTCAGTTGTTCGCCATCAAGCTTGGTTTCACTTTCATCCGGCTCATCATCTTCATCTTCACTGCGGCTCATGCGGTTTTCATATTCCTTAATGGCCGCTGCATTGATGACTTTTTCATCCACGTCAATAATGTCCCGGAAATTCGGTTCTTCATCATTTTCCAGCGCTTCATCGCGGATTTCAGCAATACGTTCGCCCAACAGCATGATTTCGCGGAATGTCGACGGACACAGGCAAATTGATTCATGCACCTGCATACGACCTTCTTCGATGCGGCGGGCAATTTCGATCTCGCCTTCACGAGTCAGCAGTTCAACCGTACCCATTTCACGCAGATACATACGCACAGGATCATCAATGCGAACCACCGTGCCCAATTGTGATGTATCGGCACGCAGAGCGGAATCTTCTTTGCGCAGACGATCCTTGCGCATGGCATAAGCACCGGTGGGAGCCCGTTCCGGATCAACAACCTCCACCCCCATTTCGGTGAAAACATTGATCAGCTGCTCAACACGGTTGGCAGAAACCAGCCCGCCCGGCAAATGGTTGTTCAGCTCTTCATAGGTGATGAAACCGGCCTGTTTTCCCTTGGCCATCAAGGTTCCCAGTTCGCGGATGGTGATTTGTTCCTGACTGTTTTTCGACATACGGTTATGCTCCTGTATCACTCAACTGTTCAGTAAGTTTACGCTGTTGCTGCTGCAATGCACTCAGTCGCTTTTGCAGCCGTACAGATTCATCCAAATCCAGTCTGCGCTTCATACGCCGACGGATATCATTGGCTTCCATATCCAATAACAAACTCTTGAATTCAATATCTTGAACGGTTGCCTGATTCACCCAGCGAGAAATCATGGTCTGGTAATCAGGGAATTCCTGTACCAGCTGTCTCGCGATGTCGGTATTGTCGTCTTCGGTATCCGCTTGCATCGAAAAAGCGCGCGAATATATCGAATTAATACCATCCTTGTCAATAAAGAACCCAGCCGCAATATCAGGAAGAGCGTGAAAATGTTCGGGCTTCTGCATCAAACCCGCCAGAAAACGCTCCTGAACATGATTCAATTCACCCTGTTGTTGCGCTTGCAGTTCGTTCACCCTGTGGGCTGGACGTTGCCTGCCTGGCTGCAATGAAATGCCGGTAACATGCTCCACTTCCTGCTGCCAGGCTTGTCTGAGATAGGAATCGCTCATCGTGGACAGCATGGCATCCGCCTTTTTGGCCATTCGGGCCCGGCCATCGGCACCCTGCCCTGCTAACAGCTTCAGGCCTGTCAACCATGTCTCCAGAACCGGCTTACTGTCTTCATCAAGCCGTTGCTGAAACGCTTCTCCACCTTTGGCTTTGAGCAGAGAATCCGGATCTTCCCCCTCAGGCAGGTAGAGAAATTTCGGCGTCAGTTCGGCCTTCAAAAGCGGCAACATTCTGTCCAGCGCCCGCCATGCAGCCTGTCTGCCGGCACGGTCACCGTCAAAAGCGAACACCGGCGAATCGCACAGACGGAATATTTCACGAATCTGACGCTCGCCGATGGCGGTGCCCAGTGGCGCCAATCCAATTTTCAGGCCGTGGGCAGCCATGCCCAGCACATCCATATATCCTTCAACAATTACCAGCTGTTTGGCTTTTCGAATGGTGTCACGATGTTCGGAAAATCCATATAACAGATCGGATTTGTGGAACCAGCTGGTTTCCGGCGAATTAAGATATTTGGGTTCGCCATCGCCCAACACCCGGCCACCAAAGCCAACCACGCGACCACGTCGATCGCGAATAGTAAACATCAGCCGATCACGGAAGCGGTCCCCATAACCGTGCTCGCCCTTGAACAGCAGACCGACCGCTTCCAGCTGGACATTGGTGCGCACATCATTGCCGAACACCTTGTTCATAAAACCGTATCCATGCGGCGTATAACCAAGTCCATAATCACGGATGATATCAACAGAAAGGCCGCGCTGTTTCAGATAGGTACGGGCTTTACCGCCGTGTTCACCATCGAGCGCACGGCTCATAGCATCGGATGCGCGAACGAGCATGCCATAGGCCTGCTTCTGGCGCGCCTCATCAACGAGGGGGCGCTCACTATCCTGTGGTACTTCCAGACCCACTTTTTCAGCCAGATATTCAACAGCTTCAGGAAATGAATAGCCATCATGCTCCATCAAAAACTGGAAGGCACCACCACCCTGACCGCAGCCGAAGCAGTAATACAATTGCTTATCCGGCGAAACAGAAAACGATGGTGATTTCTCATGATGGAAAGGGCACAACCCCATCAGGTTGGAGCCGGACTTTTTCAGTTCGACATGACGTGCGATAATGTCAACGATATCGGAGCGAGCTACGACCTCATCGAGAAAAGCGGGAGGGAAATGAGCCATATACTGTTATGTAGTGCATAAACAGTGCAGATGCAAGGCCGTATGTACAATCAACCCAGTCGTGCTTTGACGATACCGGATATTTTACCCATATCGGCTCGCCCTTCAGCTTTGGATTTGACAATACCCATCACTTTTCCCATATCGCGCATGCTGTCCGCGCCGGTATCGCTAATGGCCTGATCCACGATGGCAACCAGTTCGTCATCGGACATCGGTTCGGGCAGATAAGCCTGAATGATAGCGGCTTCAGCCAGTTCACTGGACTGCAAATCCTCGCGACCGGCATCAGCGTATTGCGATGCCGCATCGTGGCGCTGCTTGACCAGTTTCGACAGCACGGCGATGGCTTCCGAATCATCCAGCCCATGACCAAGCTCAATCTCTTTATCTTTGATGGCCGCGCGCATCAAACGAATGCAGCCCAAACGTTTTTTATCCTTCGCCTTCATGGCAGTTTTCATATCTTCGGTTAATTGTTTCAGCATGATTGACTCCATTGTAAAAAGCGCAAGCCTATGAGGCTATCGGGCTTAGGACAATCGTATTGAAATCCTAAAGCCAGTTTTCCAGTGTGAGTTCAGGCACTCGCTCAAATTCCTTGGTATTATTACTCACCAGCGTCATGCCCAGTGATCGTGCATGTGCAGCAATCCATAAGTCGTTAGCACCAATGGGCTGGCCTGATCGCTCAAGGGTGGCGCGTATTTCACCATAGTGCGCCGTGACTTTATGATCTGGAAAAATAACCGGGATAATCTCAATAAGCCGACTCAGTTTTTCGATGGTTTGGTTTCGATACTGACTTTTTTCCGCTCCGAATATCAATTCACCATGGGTGATAAAAGACATAGCGACTTCACCTGTTTGAAGTTGATCAAACCGCTGGCGCACCTGCAACGGGTGATGTTTGGCAATATAAATACAGATATTTGTATCCAGCAGATAGTGGGGGATCACTACAGTGACTCCCTCTCTTCTGGAGCCGGATCGCATCGCCCGTCAGCAAAGAAATCGGCGGGCATATCCGAAAGAATCCGGAATGCTTCACTGAGATCAGAGTGTTTCTTGCGCAAAATAATTTCATCATCACGCCGGAAAATCTCCACTTCATCCACATCAAAGCTATAAGCCTTGGGTAATCGGACTGCCTGAGAGTTGCCATTCTTAAACACTTTAGCAGTTGCCATGATTTCCTCCTGCATTTGTACACACATGAAGTATATATTATTTTCCTCGCGTTTGCAATGGAAATTTATAGATCAACACGCCGCATGAGACGCAGATCAAACACCCCTGTTTTGTTTTTCCTTTGCGTACTTTCCCCCAGGGGAGTTTCTCTTGCGCAAGCGCACCACGGGCATTTCCTTCGGTCACAATTCACCTTCTGCGCCCTTTGCGGTGAAAGGTTTTGATTCTGAACTACCAACAAAAATGCCGGGCGCGAAGGCCCGGCATTTCGATTGGTTACGCGTCGAGCGATTTAATAATCGCGGTTCTCGCGCATGCGAACACGGCGCAGGCGTTTCATCAAACGCTTGCGTGCAGCAGCTTCTTTACGTTTTTTTGCAATGGAAGGCTTCTCATAAGCTTCGCGACGACGGCATTCGGAAATCACGCCACCTTTTTCGACCTGCTTGCGAAAACGCTTCATCGCAATTTCAAACGGTTCTTCAGGATTTACTCTAATTCCTGGCATATAAAAACATCACCACCTTTGGACTCGATCCAAAAAACTGTAGCCTTGATCGACGATACTAGCGTCAGGCTCGCCCTTCTCCCGTTACGGCGCTAGGCTTTCTAGCAACACCCAAGCGGGGAACAAAAGGGCGGCGAATTATGGCCATAGAACAAGACAAGTCAAATCAGGATGGTTCAGATACACGGTCTTCCGGTTTGCTGCGCGCCGCCTCCAAAGTAGGTGGGTGGACCATGTTGTCGCGCATCCTCGGTTTTGTGCGTGATATTCTGCTGGCGCGCGTACTCGGAGCCGGCATGCTGGCCGATGCTTTTTTTGTCGCATTTAAACTGCCAAACTTTTTCCGTCGCATGTTTGCCGAAGGCACACTCACCGTCGCGCTGGTGCCTGTACTATCGGATGAACGCGAAAAAGGGGAACAAGCAGCCCATGCATTCCTCAATGCGCTGGCTACCCTGCTATTGATTATTCTAACCCTGTTCACCCTGCTCGGCATGCTGTTAATGCCATGGCTATTGTATCTCTTCGCACCCGGTTTTGCCGATGAACCGGACAGATGGGCGATAGCACTGGAGCTGGCGCGTTGGATGTTTCCCTATCTAGCCATGATTTCGCTGGCTGCACTGGCCTGGGCTGTACTCAATACGCACAAGCAGTTTGCCGTCCCTGCCGCCAGTCCGGCATTATTAAACATTGCCATTATTTTTGCTGCTATCGTACTGGCACCCGCATTTGAAAACCCGGCCATCGCCCTTGCTATCGGTGTGTTGATTGGCGGTGCCTTACAGTTGGGCATCCAGTTCCCCGCCTTAAAACGGATCGGCTGGATCCCACGCATCAGCTTTGATTTTCAACAACCTGCCATCGGGGAGACACTGCGCCTGTTCGGTCCCGCACTGCTCGCCATTGCCGCAGTTCAGATCAATATTCTCATCGGTACCATTCTGGCTACATTACTGGAGACGGGTGCTGTCTCCTATCTCTATTATTCAGACCGCATTGTGCAATTGCCACTGGCGCTGTTTGGCATTGCCATGAGTACAGCACTACTGCCCACCTTGTCGGGCCACCTTTCACGGGGCGACCAGACAGCGGCGGCAGATGACCTGCGCTCGGGTCTGGCCTGGCTGACCTGGATTACCCTGCCGGCAGTGGTCGGTGTTCTTTATCTGGCTGAACCTATTGTTATCACCCTGTTCGAACGAGGCGCATTCAGCCACGCCGATAGCATAGCGACCGCGCAAACGCTCAAAGCCTATGCTGTGGGCCTGATTGCTTTCTGCTGGGTAAAATTGCTCGCATCTGCCTGTTATGCTGGAAAAGATGCCAAAGCACCGATGCGGTATGCTGCGATCAGTGTGGCGGTAAATATAATACTGGCGGTGATTCTAATGCAATTCTGGGCCTACGTCGGCCTGGCGCTGGCCACTTCACTGGCAGCATTTGTGAATGTAGCTCTGCTTTATATGCGACTCACCAAAACTTATGGTTCCCTGTTTACAGCCGCTATCGCAAAACGTCTAGCTACAGCCGTCATTGCCAGCATGATCATGCTGCTCTATCTGGTCGGCTTTGATATGCAATGGTCTTTTCCTGCAAATGGTCTGATGCAGGCCATCTGGATCGGTATAGCAGTTCTCGGTGCTGTCGCGGTTTTCTTTATTGCTGCTTTTGTGCTGGGAGAAAGGAAACTGCTCATGAAATTTTTCAGGAGGAATCATCGTGCGGCGTGATGTGATTGTGTTTGATATAGAAACAGTGATCGATGCCGATGCCTCGCGCCGCATATTACGATCACCGGAGCTTACCGATAGCGAAGCGCGGAACGGACTGACTGAATACTTTCTCGAAAAGACAGCTGGTCGCAATGATTTTCCGCGTCAGCCATTTCATCAGGTGGTTGCAATCTCCTATGGTCACCTGATCCGGGAGCCCGGCGAAGAAGCCAGTGAACTGGTGATCCGCAGACTGGCCAGCGGTGGCGATAAAAACAGCTCCGAACAGGAATTGCTGGAAGGTTTCTTTCATTTGATTGATACCCGGGCGCCACAACTGGTCAGCTTCAATGGCCGTGGATTTGATATTCCGGTGCTGAAATACCGTGCAATGGCGCATGGGCTAAGTTGCCCTCGCTGGTTTACACAGGGCGATAAATGGCACAACTATGATACCCGTTATTCTCCGGAGTATCACTGCGATTTGCTGGAAGTATTATCTGATTTCGGAGCTTCAGCCCGCTGTTCGATGGATGAAGTGGCAGCAACATTCAATGTCCCGGGCAAACTGGAAACTGCAGGTGACAATGTTCGGGAAATGTTCGAAGCAGGGCAAATTGAAGCAATTCGCAACTACTGTGAAACTGACGTACTATCTACCATGCTGATTTTTCTGCGCCATCAGCTCTTTTCCGGTGCACTGAGCGAAGGAGCCTGCGCCCGTGCAGTACTTGGTATCCACAATTATCTCGAATCAGAAGCCGAATCCCGGTCACATTTGAGTGAATATTTAATAGCATGGGATCAGGCAGAGCATGGATAACTGTCAATCTCTGCAAAAAAAATCTGGCTACCCGGCAACACGAAAAAAAGGCTCAGAAAAGGGCCTTTTTATCGGATGGGAAACCAAATCACCGGTTTGGTCGGCTAATCGTCCAAATGTGATAGCCGTGAGATGATCCGGATTTAATCTGGTGTTCAGCGCGCAGTGTTTTGCTGACTTCTCGATCAGAATGAAAATAAATGCGCCCGTCGCTGCCCATCCGGGCTGCGCCGTCACGACCTTTGTCAAAGGTGACCTGCACCAGATTACGGCCATCAATACCGATAGACCAGATATCCCATCCGGATTTTTTCGGATGGCGCAAATCGTTGGCTGCTCGGTTCGATGTAAACAAAATTGATTTGCCATCATTGCTCCATGATGGTTGCACATCAACACTTCTGGCATCTGTAATCTGAATGAGCTCAGAACCATCTGTACGCATGCGAAACAAGTGCATGCTGCGACCTGTTGGGATGGAAAAAGCGATCCATTCACCATCGGGGGACAGCGATGGATTCACACCTTCAGACAGCACATGCGCTGTGCCATTGCCATCATAGCGAATAATTTCCGTGACAAAGCCGGGGAAATTCCAGTTGTTAAAATCATCTTGCTTTGTATGTCTGCGTGTTTTTGTTTTGGACTTTCTGCTGATCGGTTTCAGCCGTGTAACGATGATAGCTCCATCCGCCAATAATATCGGCTGAGTAAGAATACCATCCATCCGCTGAATGCGCCGCTGCATGCCTTCACCATCTGATATTTTTTCCCACAAACCCAGCCCGCCGGCCCGGTCTGAAAGATAATATACCTTGTCGTTGTTCATCCAGTGCATGGAGTCCAGCGCCCTTACATCAAAGCTGACCTGATTGGCAGGGTCACCATTTTCACTGAACCTGCGTGCAATCCAGGCATCTTTTCCCTGCCAGGTTACAGTGAGCAGATAACGACCATCAGGTGAGGGCAACGGGTACATCTCGTTCTGTTTATTCTCCAGGGTCAACAGCGTTGCAATATCCGCAGGCGCAGCTGCACGGCGGTCATCCATCGGCACAATGCCTGCTGCATGCTCGTCAAGCCAGTCCATAATCTCGGATGCCTGCGTTGCAGGGGCCAAGAAAATAAAGGCGATCAAAAAAAACACTGTTTTCCGCATCTGTCTCTCCCTGTTATGATAATTATGCCGCTACAACAGGCCGAACCATGCCCGGCAGGCTATAAAGATATTATGGACGAAAGATTA
>CAZUVA010000015.1:0-12800 GCA_964622755.1 uncultured Zetaproteobacteria bacterium | reverse complement strand
CCCCTTTTGAAATAATCACCTGTTGTTTTGCCGCCATGGCTTCAACAATGGCGGCGGCTACAGGGCCGGCACTACTACCTCCATGGCCGCCATGCTCAACAAATACTGCAATCGCAATTTTCGGGTTATCGTATGGTGCATAGCCCATAAACCAAGCATGATCCCTGTGACGCCGCAGCAGTTCATCCTTGCTCAGTTTTTTATTTTCATTGCGCCGTATTTTCACCACCTGTGCCGTACCTGTTTTTCCTGCCACTGCCCATGCAGCTTTTGACAGCACCCTGTGTGCCGTGCCATGAGGGTTTAGAACGACGCCCCTCATCGCTTGCTGAATTTTTTTCAATTGCTCTGGCTTCATATCCACCTGATGCAATACATCTGCCTGACTACCAGCCAATAATTGAGGTTTGAGGACTTTGCCGCCATTGGCAATGGCGGCAGCCAAACGCGCCATCTGTAGCGGCGTTACTGTTAGCAGCCCCTGGCCAATAGCAGTAATCATCGTTTCTCCACGATACCATTTCTTGCGTTTGGTATGGCTACTTTTGAAAGCGGCCATCATGTATGGCTGATGAGTAGGAACGATGCCGCGCGCTTCCGGTGACAAATCAATGTGCGTTTTATCCCCCAGCCCCCATTCATGTGCAGTATCACTGATTGCCGCCATACCAAGACGATCCCCCAGTTGATAAAAATAAACATCGCAGGATTGAACCAGAGCCTTATTCAGCGTGACTTTACCATGCCCGATGTGTTTCCAGCAGTGTAGTTTTCTATCAGCAAGCTCAAGATAGCCCGGACAGAATGCACTTCCGTGCGCCAGAGGAATGCCGTTTTTAAGGGCTCCCAGCGCCGTAACAAGCTTGAACGTCGAAGCCGGTGGATATGCAGCCTGAGTAGCCCGATTCAAGAGCGGCCTTTCCGGATTATTCAGCCACGCGTTCCACTGCTCGGACTCCAGACCGGTAATAAAGCGATTGGTGTCATATCCGGGTTTGCTCAGCATGGCAATGATGCCTCCGGTTTTTACATCCATGACAACGACAGCACCGGTTCTTTCCCCCAGCGCATCAGCAGCGGCCTTCTGAACATCGATATCCAGCGCAAGTTGAATCCGGTCGCCCATGACAGGGGGTGTTCGTTTTATAACGGCAACACGTCTGCCACGTGCATCAACCTCTTCCCGTTGATGGCCGGGTTGGCCATGAAGTTTTGCTTCGAAGCTTTTTTCCACACCCGTGCGACCAATAAATTCAGTGGGCAGGTAACCGGCATCCAGATCTTTCTTTCTGGCCAGTGATAGATAACCGATCAAATGCGATGTCAGTTCGGCATGTGGATATTGGCGGTAACTGCCGGACTCGACATCAACGCCCGGCATATGATGCAATCGGGCTGCCAGTGGCGCAACATTTGACCACTGCAATTTGTCATCTAGTAATACCGGTCGGTCGGGTCGCCTGGCCCGTTGAATTCTTTTGTGGATCAAGGTGAGTTTTGCCGGTGTCCAGACCAACATCTCCGCCAGGGTATTCAGGGTCGCATCAAGATGCTCTACCCGTTCCGGAATCAATGAAACACGATAGGCGATACGGTTGATGGCCAACCCCTTGCCATTGGCATCGATTATTTCCCCGCGAACCGGCAATACCGGCACAATGTTCAGACGGTTTTGATTGGCCTGCAGTGCATATTTGTCATGTTCAAACCACTGCATCTGCATAATGTGGAACAACAGCATCCCCAGCAGCAGCGGTACCGATGCATAAAAGAAAAGCATGCGCACATCAAAGCGATGTCGGACCTCAAGCTTCTTGTTGCGCATATTGCCTCGTCAACAGATGCCACGCCGGAATACATAGACACAATGTCAACAGCGATGCCGCCAGCCCCCAGCCGGGTTGCAGCAGGGAGAGCACGACTGCCAACATAAGCAGCAATCTTTGTGGCAAGCCGGCTCCAAGATGCTGATCCAGATAAATCATTGTTAGCGGCACCAGTGCCATCATCAGGAAACTGGCGCCAAACGACCAGTACAGCACGACATCATGAATCAGTACACAGGGCAGTACCCATACCCAGTTATGACGGTGTGCCAACAGGCTGGCCAGAAGTAATGCAAGTGCCCAGTCCGGTTGCATCAGTGTGTTTGAGAAGGCTAGATTGAGGCTGATGCCGAGCAGCGATAAAACAGGGACGATGATCGAAATCATGGCGTTACATGCAGTTGAGATGCAACTGCCAACCATGTATCACGCTGCCAGTGCGCAACCGGTGCAGCAGATACGTGGATAAACAACTGGCCGGAGATCGGGCGAATCCTGGTAATGCGTGCGACAGCAATGCCGGGAGGGAACATGCCGCCTGCTCCACTGGTATACAGAATTTGCCCTGGCTGTGGAGCCTGCTCCAGTGGCACAAATTCAATCGACAGGCTTTCACCCTGACCTCGTGATATGGCCGCCAGAGCCGTTCCGGGAATGGTAACAGGTACTACCAGTGAGGCATCGAAAATCGTTCTGACCGTTGCGTGATTTTCAGATGTGCTGTCCACAACGCCCACCAGACCTTCGCTGGATACAATGACATCATCTCTGGATACGTCATCCACCTGCAAAACCAGCCGCTGGCTCATGGTTTCCGGACTACGACCTCGTACTTTGGCTGCATGCCAGCGATAACCGGTGATGTCGGAAATTTCGAGGATTTTCCTGAGTTGCCGGTTTTCTTCCCTCAGGCTGTTTGCTTCCTGAATCAAGGCAGCCTGCTGCTGGGATTTTTTCTCAAAAGCCAGATATTTCTTATGCAGCAAATCCTGTTCGGTAAACCACAGTTCAGCAGATTGCCACCACTGGACAGGTGCATGCAATGCTTCCAGGGCTGGCCACATGGCCAGCATGGCAGAGGAACCGGCAACAAGGCGGGAAACGGCGTAAAGACTCAGGAAAATAATGACAACAATCATCCACAGTCTGTAACGGTGGGAAATGGAGATCATAAATGATGAATGATTACAATGTTGTTATTGCACCCACATGCGAGCGCAAAAAACACTGCCCGGTATTGCCAGCTATTCATTTGCCGGAAACTCGGCAGAAATACTTTTAATGCTCGGGATCATACATCTCGACTTGATACATTCCATGATGCTTGCCTGTACGATGGTCGATTCTCGCGAGGGAAAAGCCATGGATGGATTTTTTGCAGCTTCATCCATCTGAATTACTCCTCGAACAGAACGCCTTTCATACGGTCAAGCTCTTCCAGAACACGGCCACTGCCCAGCACTACGCAGTCAAGCGGATTTTCGGCAATGGTGACCGGAAGGCCGGTTTCTTCACGCAGCAGTTGATCCAGCCCGACCAGCAATGCTCCGCCACCGGTCAGCACGATGCCTTTGTCCACGATATCCGCAGCCAGTTCAGGAGGCGTACGTTCCAGACAAACTTTAACGCCCTCAATAATCGCATTCACGGATTCGGTTAATGCTTCGAGAATTTCGGAGTCATCAAGCAGCAGGTTTTTGGGTACGCCATTGATCAAGTCACGCCCCTTCACCTCCATCTCTCGCCTGGTCTCCTGTGGGAAAGCACTGCCCAGTTGCATTTTGATTCTCTCGGCTGTCGGCGCACCGACCAGCAGACTGTATTTGCGGCGTAAATGGTTGATGATGGATTCATCCATTTTATCACCACCGACGCGTACGGAGCGTGAATAGACAATTCCGCCATAGGAAATCACGGCGATTTCGCTGGTTCCTCCACCGATATCAACCACCATGGAGCCGGAGGCTTCAGTCACCGGCAAATCGGCGCCAATCGCCGCCGCCATAGGCTCCTCAATCAGGTAAACTTCGCGAGCGCCTGCCGACAATGCTGATTCACGAATAGCCCGGCGTTCTACCGGCGTGGAACCAAAGGGTACGCAAATAACGATGCGCGGATGAATGCCCCATGTGCGGTCATGCACTTTGCGGATAAACTGCTTGAGCATTTCTTCGGTAACCACAAAGTCGGCGATGACACCATCCTTGAGTGGTCGAATGGTCTGAATACTGTCCGGTGTTCGTCCCAACATGCGTTTGGCATCCGAACCGACAGCAAGCACCCGGCGATGCTGCCTGCCTCCACCTGTATGGATAGCGACCACAGATGGTTCGTTGAGCACGATGCCATCGCCACGCACATAAATTAGCGTGTTGGCCGTACCAAGGTCAATGGAAATATCGCGGGAAAACATCCCGAACAAACGATTCAGCATAGAAAATCCGCCTCTGGAAAACTAAGCCCTCAACGCTAGTAGCAGAATCAAGGCAGGTAAAGAGATAGCCTTTTCAAAAAAGCGTGCCTGTTAACGCCATATCACTTTACCAACTGCGGTGGGGGGGCCGTATGCGCCTATAGCCGGCTCATTGCCTTTGTGGACATAGTGAATGCTCTCCTGAATCAAGAGGGCAAATGCAGTGCTTTCAGTTTTTCTTTTTATGCATAATTCAGGTTAAGAATCCCTGGCCGCCATGTTACATTACGGGCATGGCTAAAAAGGTCGCTGAAAGTACCCATACCCCCATGATGCAGCAGTATCTGAAAATTAAATCCGAATATTCGGATTGCTTGCTGTTTTATCGCATGGGCGATTTTTACGAGATGTTTTTCGAGGATGCAGTGGAAGCATCGAAAATTCTTGGCATTACATTGACCAAGCGTGGAAAATCCAACGGAGACGATATTCCGATGGCTGGCGTTCCCTGGCATCAGGCCGAGGGTTATCTGGCCAGATTGGTCGCGGCAGGTAAACGCGTGGCTGTTTGCGATCAGATGGAGCCACCAGATGCTGCAAAAGGGCCTGTTCGGCGTGAAGTCGTGCGGGTGGTCACTGCGGGTACAATTACCGAGTCGGAGTTGCTCGATCAAGCCTGTTCGGCACCGTTGGTAGCATGTTTCAGGAAGGGTAAATGCTGGGGGTTAGCCTCGGTCGATCTGTCCTGCGGAAACTGGCGATTGCAGGAGGGGCAAGGCGAAACGAGGCTGGAAGAACAGTTGGCTGTACTGGCACCGGCTGAATTGTTATTGATGAGGTCTGAAATTTCATTGGCGAATGTACCGACAATGCATCCCGGAGACTGGAGTTTCTCAGTCACAGTGGCACGCGAGCAATTGGAGCAATATTTCGGGGTTTCAGATTGGCAGTCGCTGAATCTGGAAGAGCACGAAGAGGCTGCCGCTGCGGTCGGCGCAATACTTGTTTATCTGGGACAAACGCAGAAATGTGCGCTGGAACATTTGTCGTTACCGGTATTTATAGAGCAGGCGGCGAGTATGCGTATCGATGCGCGTTCGCGCCGGAATCTGGAACTGTACAACTCGCTGGCGGGGGATCCAAAAGCCGGCATGATTCATGTGCTGGATGAAACTCGCACACCGATGGGCGCACGCCTGTTGCGTGACTGGATTGACCGTCCGTTGACTGATCTGGGTTTATTAAACAAACGGCAAAATGCGGTACAGAGTATGGTGGATGATTCAGACATGTTGGATGCTTTGCGTGTTCATCTTTCCGGTGTGCGTGATATGGAGCGCATGCTAACCCGTATTGTGCTTGGCAGAGCTGCTCCCCGCGATTTCCGGGGTTTAGCGGATGCTCTGTTGGCTTTGCCTGAGTTGCGTCAGCAACTGGGGGATCGAAGCGGTCTGTATAGCGAAATGATTGCATCGCTACATGGACTGGAGACACTGGCCAGTGTACTGGCCGGTGCTATCGTTGATATAGCGCCGCAGGCATTCCGCGATGGAGGGGTTATTCGGGCAGGGTTCGACGCTGAACTGGATCGCTTGCGTGGTTTGGCAAAAGATGCCGGTGATTGGCTACGCGATTATGAGAAACGTGAGCGTGAACGCACCGGGATGGCCAATTTACGCGTTAAATACAACAAGGTGTTCGGTTATTTTATCGAGATTTCCAAGCTGCAAGCCAAAGAAGCGCCCGTTGATTATGTGCGTAAACAGACGCTGGTAAATGCCGAGCGTTTTATTACCGACGAGTTGCATAGCTTTGAAGCCGAGATTCTGGGTGCGCGTGATGCTGCCATGCAGCGGGAAAATGAGTTGGTTGAATCACTCAGGCAGAAAATTTCGGGGCAGTCACTGGCTATTCAGCAAGCGGCAGGAGCGGTGGCCGGGCTGGATGTGATATCCTGCTTCGCCTATTTGGCTTTGAACCATCACTATATACGCCCGGAAGTGCATGGCGGTCGTGCCCTGAAACTGGTAGGTGGCAGGCACCCTGTCGTAGAGCAGCACCTGGCGGCCAATGAACCGTTTGTGGCCAATGATACGCATATGGATTTGAAGTCTCGTCGATTTATGTTGTTGACCGGCCCCAATATGGGCGGGAAATCGACCTATATGAGGCAGGTGGCATGGATTGTCTGGCTGGCGCATACCGGATGCTTTGTACCGGCGGAAGAAGCACGTATTCCACTGACCAAACGTCTTTTCACCCGTGTGGGTGCCGGTGATGAACTGGCCAGCGGCCGTTCTACTTTTATGGTCGAGATGATGGAAACTGCGACCATTCTGAACCAGCTGGAATCCCGCTCGCTGGTGATTATCGACGAGATTGGCCGTGGTACCAGTACATGGGATGGTCTTGCCATTGCATGGTCGGTGGCGGAACATTTGATTGGCGCAAAAGATGTGATGACGTTGTTCGCCACGCATTATCATGAACTCACCGAGCTGCCGGATGAAAATGCTGCTGCATTTAATGCTTCTGTAACTGTGCGGGAGTGGAATGGGTCGGTGATTTTCATGCATCAGGTGGTGGAAGATGCGGCTGATCAGTCTTATGGTATTGCGGTAGCGCAATTGGCCGGTTTGCCGCGCCAGGTCATCAAACGGGCGCGCGAGCACCTGTTTCGACTGGAACATGGTTCCGAGTTGGCGGCTGAAACGGGCAAATCACAACTGGGGCTGTTTGCTGTGGCGGAAAAGCGGCAGCAGGAAGCAGAGTTGGAGCGTTTACGACAACTGCATGATAAACTGGCGAAGGCTGATGTGGATGCCATGCGCCCGCTGGATGCGCTGACATTTCTTGATACATTAAAAAAAGAGGTTGATGATATATGAAAAGAATCAGTTTGACGTTATTGGTTGCAGCTGTTGTTCTGCCCGGTTGTAGTCCCTGGGTGGAGCCGACGAATGATGCATTGAATGTGCGAGTGGCATATCTCAGTCAGATAGACGGTTGTAAGAAGTTGGGCCGCACGACGGTATCTGTGCTGGACAAGGTGGCTTTCATTTCCCGTTCAGAGGAGAAGATGAGTGATGAGCTGGAAACACTGGGGCGCAATTCAGCAGCGGAAATGAAAGGTGATACGATTGTTGCCATGAGTAAGATTGTTGATGGTGAACAGGTATTTGATGTTTATCGCTGCAAATAGGCATGGCTGAAAAAGAGGTGATTTCATCGCTGTTTGATGCGGTCGCCGAAGCCTTCGATGCTGGCGAAAGCGGCGCTGAATTAAGCGAGCTCATGTGCCACAATGTGGATGCGCTGTTAACCGATTTATGGCAGAGAAACGCGCCAACGGCATCGGCCTGCGTGGATTTGGTGGCTGTAGGTGGCTACGGGCGCGGCGAGTTGGCGCCTTGTTCGGATTGGGATTTATGGTTTCTTGTGCCTGAAGCATGCCCGCCGGAAGTCGAAACAGAGATGCAGGCCTTTCTGCTCTCTTTGTGGGATATGGGTGCCAAAATCGGTCATGCCGTGCGCACGGTCAAAGATACACTGGTGCATATCCGCGAGGACTGGTCATCCGCGACTGCGGCAATGGAATCGCGCTTACTGGCAGGCCAGGGTAACCACTATGCCCAACTGCAGGATAAACTGGATCTGTTTTTCAGGAAGCAGCGTAAAGCATTTATAGAAGCCAAGCTGGCCGAGTTGGAAAAGCGTTATGAGCGTACCGGCGGTACCGCCTTTCTGATGGAACCGGATATCAAGGAAAGTAAGGGCGGCTTGCGTGATGTTCAAACTGTTTTCTGGTTGGCCAAGGCATGGTACGGCTGTGATAATGTTGCAGGGCTGGTTGATAAATCAGCCATTTCCATTCGGGAAAGGGATCATCTCCTGGATGCCCAGGATTTCCTGTGGCGTTGCAGGGCCGGCTTGCATTTAGAAGTGAAACGCGCATCTGACCGGCTTGGCTTTGAGCAGCAGGCGGTTCTGGCGGAGCGCATGCACTATAAGGCGGTTCATCACCTTCCGGCTGTCGACGCATTTATGAAAGACTATTTTCGACATGTGGGCCGGATATCCCGGATTACGGGCTTGATGCGCATGCACTTTAACGAACAGTTACATCCCCAGCGATTCACATTCAAACTCAATATCGGTGACGGTTTTACACTTGAAGGGCAGTTGGTTGGCATCAGTCATGGCGATGTATTCAAAGAAGATCCCTTGCGGTTGCTGCGTATTTTCCATGTTTCACAGCAGGATCGCAGAAGGCTTTCCAGTCAGGCATTGCGTCAGATTCGTGCCGATGCGTTGTTGATTGATGATGTCTTCCGTAACAATCCCGAGGCACACCGGTTATTTCTACAAATCCTGCGTAGTAATCGTAATGTTCACTGGGCCTTGCGCGGTATGAATATCACCGGGGTCCTGGGGCGCTTTATTCCCGAATTCCGTGATGTGGTTGGGCTTGGACAGTTCAATCGTTATCACGCATTTACCGTTGATGAACACACCTTGCGAGCAATCGGCGAGGCCAGAAATTTCTGGCACCGGGGACGCAAGATGCGTTTGCCGCTGGCGCATGATGTATGCCATAAAATCAAGCGGCCTGAACTGTTGTATCTGGCTTTGCTCTTTCATGATATTGCCAAAGGCATGGAAGGAGACCACTCGGAGAATGGCGCGGTGGTTGTACGCGGGTTCTGCCAACGTATTGGTTTGAACCGTGATGCAACCGAATTGATTGAATGGCTGGTTCGCGAGCATCTGCTGATGGCGGTCAAGAGCCAGCGTTTTGATTTGTCTGATCCGGAAGTAATCAGCGCTTTTGCCCGACGCGTTGGTGATCTTGAGCGATTAAAGTATCTTCTGTTGCTAACGGTGGCGGATATTGCGGCGGTCGGGCCGAATGTCTGGAATGACTGGAAGGGAACATTGCTGCGCGAAATTTTCCATGCCACAGCCCAGTGCCTGCAGGGCGATCGGGCCGGTGGTGAGGCAGCTGAGCAACGCTACCGTACACGGCTGGAAACCGTGCTGGAAAAAACCACAGGCGATCTGGAATCGTTGAAGGCGGCGGTTTCGCTGTTGTCAGTGCCATGTGTGATGCACTTTTCACCAAGGCAGCTGCGAAAAATTACCGAATTGCTCGCCGATCACCCGGCCAATGCAGTGCAATTGTGGGTGGATAAGGAGCGATCCGAAACACTGGCTTTTGTGGTTGCCCATGCCCGTGATGGGCTGTTTGCCGCACTGGCTGCAACGCTTACCTCCGGTCATGCCAGTATTGTGGCGGCACAGGCTTATAATCTGAGTGATGGCCGTGTGCTGGATGCATTTCATTTGCAGGTTTCGGATGGCACTCCCTTCGACATCCCGTCTGATCTGGAACGGATGGAGACTCGCATCAGCCAGCTATTGCAACAAGACGCGATTGAAAAAGTGAAGGTTGATCATGATTTCAAGGTGAGCGTGCTGATGCAGCGCGTGCCGGTGCGTGCACGCGAATTGCCCAAGGCATCATTTCGGGAAACCGCTATCGAAGTGTCTGCCGCCGACCAGCCCCGATTATTGGCCCGACTGGCCGAGGTGATCAGTACGGAGGGTTATATTTTTCATGGGGCATCCGTATCAACGTTTGGCGAGCGGGCTGTTGATGTGTTTTTTATTACCGGTAAGCAATCGAAACAATTATCGACGGAGCAGGTAACAGCCTTGTGTGACAGTCTGGCTGATGTGGCGACGTTGCCGGATCAGAAAAAATGAGAGTGGTATGAATGAATTTACTTGAACGCATTTTTGAGGGCCGAAAAGAGAAGAAAAATGGTTTTGTACTGGCGCTCGGCGGCGGCGGCGGTCGTGGCCTGGCTCATCTGGGCGTACTCGATGTGCTGGAGCAACATCATTTGAAACCCGATGCTATTGTCGGCAGCAGTATCGGGGCGCTGTTCGGAGCCATGTATGCCATGAATCCGAATGCCAAAGCTGTGATTCATCATGCCTGTAGTATTTTGCAGTCGGAAAAATTTTCCAAACTGGACTTACCTTCGATTGAAGATGCCGGGGCTGAAGATCAGAGCTGGTTATCAAGGCTCAGTACGGCGGCCAAACAAACGCTTCTGTATACCAAAGCGGCGACGGAACTGGCGCTGGCGGATACGGATGCACTGATTGATATTGCCTTTGCTTTTTGTGGCGGCGAATCATTTGATGATGTGAAAATCCCCCTGTATGTGACGGCTGTGGAATTTCCGGGCGGTGATTGCAACCTGTTTTCGGCCAATTCAGATGTTAAGCTGCCGTGCGCGGTGGCTGCAAGCATGGCGATTCCCGGCGTGTTTGAACCGCTTGTCATTGGCGGGCAAAAGTATGTTGATGGCGGTGTGGCTTCGGATTTGCCGGCAAAAGAGGCTCAGATGGTTGCCAATTCGGATCAGCTGGTGCTGGCTGTCAATGTCGGTGCCCGGCCTCGTGAAGATACCGAGCCGGTTAACGTGTATGGCATGCGCGACTGGGCGGCGCAGATTCAGGCGTTGTATTTGCGCAAATACAACAAGACGTTTTCCGATGTGCTGATTGAACCGCTGGTCGGGTTTACGCAGTGGCAGGATTTTACCAATGTGGAGCAGGAAATTGAAAAGGGAAGGCAGGCCGCACTGGAAAAAATGCCGGAGTTGATTGACAAACTTAATCGCTGAGTAAAGAGCTAATTGCAACAGTCTGAGTAGATAAGGTGCATGGTGGTTCCATTCGGCGAAATTCCAGTTTGGAATCGCGCCGGAGTGGGGAAGTAAATCGTTGCTCACGGCTTTTGCAAATGGCTCTAAGGTCAAAAGTATTTTTGTTCGCTAAGGCGCACACAGAGCAAAGGGAAATCAAGGGGAGAAAACCATGGAGCGAATGGATCGCGCCGTTATTTTAGCGGCGGGCATGGGGACAAGATTGAAATGGATGACCAGCCAGCGACCTAAAGCGTTGATGCGGGTGGCAGGAGAGCCGGCAATTGTACATGTCATTCGGCGGCTGGTGGCACATGGGGTACGAGAGATCGCCGTGAATGCGTTTCACCATGCCGATCAACTGGCCGATTATCTGGGTGATGGCACGAAGTTCGGTTGCCATATCGGTATCAGCTATGAAGAAGCATTACTGGATTCTGGCGGCGGTGTGAAAAAAGCATTATCGATGCTGCCGGGCAGTGGCCCCGTAGTGGTTCACAACTGTGATGTGCTGGCTGATGTTGATATACCCCGTCTGGCGCTTATATCTCCGGCCGGTGGTTGCAGCATTGCGCTGGTGGAGAACCCACAACATCATCTGAACGGTGATTTTATCCTACATGGAGATGATGTATCGATGAGTGGTTATGATCGGTTTACCTTTGCCGGCGTATCGGTCTGGGATGAAGCTGTGTTTGAACATTATGATACGGATGAAGTCTTCTCACTGGCTCGCTCCATTCGCGAAATGATCGCCAAAGGCGCATGCAAAGGCTTGGCGCATCATGGCTACTGGTTTGATATTGGTCGCCCCTGTGACTTGATGAAGGCCAACCGCTTGCTGGGGCATTAGGGCCTGTGCACATCTGGGTGGATGCTGATGCCTGTCCCAGAGTGATCCGGGACATTCTGTTCCGCGCTGCCGATCGTGTCCGCATTACACTGACGCTGGTGGCCAATACAAAACGTCAACACCCCAGATCCGAATATATCAATGCCGTTGAAGTTGCTGCGGGCCCTGATGTGGCCGATGCTTATATTGTTGACCATGCCGAACCGGGTGATCTGGCCATTACTGCCGATATTCCATTGGCTGCGGGGATGATTGAGAAGGGTGGTTTCGCTTTGAACCCTAGAGGTGAAATGTACACTTCTGATAATGTGCGCGGAGCGCTAAGCATGCGTAATTTTATGGATAACTTGCGCGGAGAAGGTGTAGTTACAGGCGGCCCGGCAGCATTTGGAACCGTAGACCGACAGCGTTTTGCCAATCAGCTGGACAGCTTTCTGGCCAGGCATCTGAGGAAACGCTGATTAAATCGGCGCATCTCCCTGAAGGAGATAACATGATGTTGCATTCTCAATTGAAGCAGGACTGTTTCGTGCTGGGCCGGTTTCCACTTTCTATGCTGTTATTGATGAATGATAGCCGGTATCCATGGTTTATTCTGGTGCCGCAGCGACAAGGCATAAACGAAATCCACCAGTTATCAGATGAGGATCAACAACAACTGATGCGAGAATCTTCCCTACTTGCAACGTGTATCGAAACAGAATTTTCTGCCGATAAAATTAATATCGCGGCATTGGGCAATATCGTTCCGCAATTGCATATTCACCATATTGTACGGTACAGAACAGACCCCGCCTGGCCTGCACCGGTGTGGGGAAAGCTACCAGCTCTTGCCTACAGCAAGCATGATGCAGATACCTTATGTGTACATATGCAGACGTTGCTTTCCAGTAGTGGTTTGCAGTAATGCACCAACAACCTTTCCGATCCCGGGTGTCCGTCAGATATAGGTAGCGATATGAGGCGACGCATTGTGCGTTATCATGGGC
>CAZUVA010000014.1:0-13319 GCA_964622755.1 uncultured Zetaproteobacteria bacterium | reverse complement strand
TTGGCCTGATAGCGCTTTTCCAGTGCCAGATAAACCGCTGCAGTAATACAGAACAGCAGAATAAACACTTCATACAGATTGGAAACCGGCGCATGGCCGATCTCCATATCAAACAGATACGACTCATGCCAGCGCAACAACAGAGCCGAACCGCCTAGATAAATACCGGCATACGCCGACCATGTTGCGACGCGCCCGATAAAAGACTCCGGCGCAAACAAATATGCGATGTAGGACACAGCCGAGAAGATGAAAATCACATTCATAGCCATAATAATGCGACCGGCAAACAGGTTGGACTGGTCTTCATAGGTAATCAGACTCTGAGCCGGCTCGAACAGCGCCCAGATTGCAGCCAGGATCACCATCAGAACAAAGCCATCCAGCCACGGCACGAAATTACGCGCCATTTTGGCATCCATCAGGACTGGTTTAAGCGTACTGGCAACAACAGCTAAACCACATCCGGCCAGCGCCCCCGTGCCACCCCAAAGCACGCCTTTCATGCTCAGTATCTGATACAGAAAAGCATTTTCTTCGTAGGCCCCCACGCCAAATATGGCCATACCGGCAATGCCCAGCATGGCGCCAAGATAGGCATTAAAGCGCAGCCAGAACCAGCGTCCCTGATTCAGGGTAGCGGCAAAGCCGGATTCAGCAGTCGTTGCAGTCATAATAATACTCCTTTTGGGCTACCCATGCTCATGGATCAGGATGTTCCTTCGGCGAAGTCTTTATCCAGTTGTGTGAATAAATCATTAAAAGCCTGATTAAAAACAAGGTGATTACGGTTCGCCATACCAGCCAGCGTGATATTCACGCCCTTCGATGCAGGACGGATAATCAGCCACAGTTTGCGATGCGGCATATATAGCATAATGCATAAACCAATCACCAGCATGGCGCTGCCAAACCAGACCACATTCATACCCGGATCCATGGCCAGTTGCAGGCCGGTATAATAATGCTGATCGAAATCACCCAGCATCGGCAACATCGGCCATGGCAGGGCCGATAACATATTCACCGCCTGCAAGGTGCGCATGGCCATAGCCTGGAAGCCATCAGGACGCTTACCCTCACCGAAAACTTCTTTCATCGCGTTTTTAAAAGCAATCAGATTCGCCTGTTTGGATGATTTTCCAATGCTCGCCAGTTGCCGCATAAAAGCATGGAACAACTTCCACTCAACCGGGTGGGTCAAATCCAGCCCCAGCGCAACCGGTTTATAATCCGCCTTGTCGCCAGTCAATGAGACCATCATGAACGAGCCCTGATTCTTGCCATCGGCATCGGTGAACGGATTCATAAACGCCTTGATTTTGACCGGCTTTAGACCCGGGCCACGCAACTCATATTCAACTGCCGGGCCCAGATCCTGAAAATTAGTGGCTTCGCCCGGATTGGCCATATTCTCGACATTATACGGTTTGAAATCGGTCACCTTGATCGACAAGCCGGTCTTTTCATCTTTCCATGATTTATAGACCTGCGTCTTGGCGGTGGTAATAGTTTCCGAGCCATCTAAATGGTAGAGCTTGAATGTAATGTCCGAGCCGCCATCTCCGAAACTGGCCTGATAAATGCGCACGCCCTTATAATATAGCGGCTCGTTCACAATGATATCACTGGTCAAAACCTCTTTGCCATGGTCAATAATGGTTAAATTACTGAGGAATTCCTTGGGTGCGCCGGTCGGGAAGAAATCAATGGAAAAACTGTTACAGCGCACTTCAAACGGCATACTCAAATGGCCTGTTTCCGTACCCTGCAAAAAAGAAATTTCATGCTCCGAACTGCCTTCCGGCACTGCCATATTGCCACGAAACCCGTACTCCGAACCGATCCACCCACCCACCAGCACCACCAGAATGGCCGAGTGCACCAGAATATAGCCCCATTTATTCCAACGCCCTTTGTCCGCCCGAAGATACTGAACACCATCCTGCTCGGCTTCCCTGAACTCCCAGCCCGGCAACCGCTTGCGAAATACCTGCTGAATATCGCCAGCATCCCCCTTAATCGGGGATTTCCACACGTGCAGATACTGAAATCGTTGCAGAGATTTCTCTGGTACTACGGCTTTTCGCGTGCGCATATCCTTGAGCATTTTCGGCACATTGCGCCACAAACATGATGACAGCGACACCATCAAAAAAACCAGGATGCCCATAAACCACCAGGTATGATACATATCAAACAGTCCGAGCGAACGGAACACCCAGTACCACAATGGCCCGAACTGTTGCAGATAATCGCCCTGATTCTGATTTTGCAGCAATACCGTGCCAATCACCGACGCGATAGCCAGCACAACGAGTAGAATAATGGCCAGCGACATCGAACCGATGCGCTGCCACAGTGATTTCAATAGGTCGGGTAAAGTTTGCATGCGCGGCATGTTAGCCATTCATCATTGCTGAGTCATGGCCGGATTAAGGTGGAATCATTGCGCCATACACGCATAATTGATGAGGCTTTTCCAGAAGATGGTGCCCCGGCAAAATACGTAAGGCGAAAACGGTGCAACCGCATGGCGCATGTTAAGGTCGGCTGCGATGGTTTTTTTTTCTTGCGATTCAGACTACTGGAAATCACCAATCCTCCGCATGCAGCAGCCAGCCGCCGTGCCTGCACACTGCCATCCACCCGCACAGCAATCATACCTTTGTGATAACAACATGCTGGCAACCCTGGCCTACCGGCAAACATCAGAGTCATCGATCCCGGCCATACGACCCGCGCCTGCCGCCTCAGTTCCGGGGAGTGGTAACGAGCCAGTGCCATTGCTGTTGAAATCGAATCCGCCAGCAGCAGAAATGGCCCGGAGCGTTGTTTGAACTGAATGAGCTTTGTGACGAGTTTTGGAGAACGTGGATTGCCGGCAACACCGGGCAATGTAGCGGTATGATGTGCGATCAGCTCCCCCTGCCTGAGCAGGGCAGCACCTCGTAGTGCTGCCAATTTCTCGCGGGTTTGATTATTATGCCTCAGAAAGAATCGCCTCGGCCTGCGCTACTCGATCATCTTTCAATAACTGCGCCAGTTTTTCATCATTCTGGGCCAGCATTTGCACTGCCAGCAGGCCAGCATTCCTGGCACCATTGATACCAACAGTTGCCACCGGCAACCCCGGCGGCATCATCACCGTGGAATGCAGTGCATCCTCACCCTGTAACGGTCCCACCGCAATCGGCACGCCAATCACCGGTTTAACGGTTTTGGAACAGACCACGCCGGCCAGATGCGCTGCCATGCCTGCAGCGCAAATGAAAACCTTGCAACCGGCATCTTCGGCATCCTTGACCGCCTGTACCGTTGCCTCCGGTGTCCGGTGAGCGGAGCGAATCATGGTTTTATAAGACACCCCGAATTCATCCAGCACGGCTTCTGTTTTTTGCATGATTGACCGATCAGACTTGCTGCCCATCAATATCAATACTTTGATTGCTTCCATTAACAACTCCCTTTCACCACCAAGGCACAAAGGCACAAAGGGGTACTCATAAAAACACATGCACCCAACATAAGCTCAGCCATCCTCTCTGGTAACAGCGCGATAACCAATATCCTTTCGGTAAAATCCGCCCGGCCAGTCCAGCGATTCCAGCGCATGATAAACTACTTGCTGTGCATCTTTAACCGTCGCCGCCACAGCTGTCACGCCCAGCACGCGCCCGCCCGCATTCACAATCGCGCCATCTTTTTCTGTCGTGCCGGCGTGGAACACTGTGGTTCCGGCAGCCTCGACTGCATCCAGTCCACCGATAATCTGCCCTTTTTCAAAACTGCCTGGATAACCCTCGGATGCAACCACAACGCACAACGCACAACCCTCATCCCATTCAAGCTTTACACCATCCAGCTGCTTCTCCGCTGCCGCCAACAACACTTCGCCTAGATCAGATTTCAGACGGCTCATCAGCGGCTGACATTCCGGATCCCCAAAACGCACGTTGAATTCGAGCGTTTTTGGCCCGTCCGCTGTCAGCATCACACCGGCATACAAGGTGCCGATAAATTCGGCTCCCTTCTTTTTCAAAGCCGCGATGATGGGGCGGGCAATGGTTTCCAAGACTTCCTTCGCCACTGCATCGGTCACGCACGGAGCCGGGGAATAAGCGCCCATGCCCCCGGTATTGGGCCCCAAATCGCCATCCAGCAAGGCTTTATGATCTTGTGAGGAATCCAGTGGTAAAATCGTATCGCCGGAGACAATAAACAAACAGCTCGCCTCTTCTCCGACTAAGCACTCCTCGATAATCACCTGCGAACCGGCCTCGCCGAATGCATTGCCAGAGAGCATATCGCGCACAGTCTCTTCGGCTTTTTTTTCCGTCTGCGCCACAATCACACCCTTGCCTGCCGCCAGGCCGGATGCCTTAACCACAATCGGCGCACCCCAGCTGCGAATCGTGTCAACCGCCTCATCAATATCCACATGCACTTCAAAACGCGCCGTTGGCACGCCAGCCTCATACATCAACCGCTTGGAGAATGATTTGCTGCCCTCCAGATTGGCCGCCGCCTTATCCGGCCCGAATACGGCAAAACCTTCCTCACGCAGCCTGTTGCCCAGCCCTGCCACCAACGGCACTTCCGGCCCGACAACGACCAGATCAGGCTTCTCGACAGCCGCCAATGCCATCAATCCGTCAATATCTTCAGCACCAACCGGCACACAGCGAGCATCAGCGGCAATGCCCGGATTACCTGGTGCACAAACCACTTTGCCAACTGAAGGTGAACGCTTCAATTTCCAACACAATGCGTGTTCACGACCTCCACCGCCGACTACGAGAACTTTCATGAACACCTCATTGGATCGTTACATATCCTGCAACAGAAATCGGAAAGCTAGGAGATTGAAAAACTTAGGCAAGTCGGGAAACACCGTACAGTGTCGTTTATTCTCCGATGGCTTGAAGAATACCCTGAATAATATCTGTTGGTGTCGGCGGACAACCATAAATAACGACATCCACCGGTATAATATCAGAGACGGCACCGGCAATGGCGTAATTATCTTTACCAAACACACCGCAAGTGGCCGCACAATCGCCCATGGCGACGACCCGTGCCGGTTGCGGCATGGCCTCAAAGGTCATTTTTAGGGCGGTTTCCATATTGCGCGTCACCGGGCCCGTCACCAGCAGCATATCGGCGAAGCGAGGGGACGCGGTGAAATGGACGCCGAAACGTTCGATATCGTAATAGGCGTTGTTGGTCGCATGAATCTCTAGTTCACAACCGTTGCAGGAACCGGCATCAACAGCGCGAATGGCCAGCGAACCGGCAAAGCGCTTGCGGATGATGGGAGCGAGTCGCTCGCCAAGTTGCTCGATTTCATTGTCTGCCTCGGCCAGCGGTTCGGTAATCGAACCAACTTTGGCAAGCTGTTTCAGGATGCTAATCATACGTCGTTACCCGAATAGGAACAGTTGAAGGATTTATTATTGAGCGGGAAATCGGGCACAGGCACTTCGCGTACAGCCAACTCCAACCCCAGCCAGTTAATGGCGGACGGATCGCGCACAAAATAACGGTCAATCTTTCCCTCATCGCCAAAGCGCAGCCAACAGGCGATTTCGCCACGCCATGATTCGATGGCCGAGAATCCTGATATGCCCGGCTCAGAAGCTTGCCATTCAGCGCAAATATCCCCTTCAGGCAGGTTTTCCAGCAAGCGAATAATCATGCGGGCGGAATCGGCAATTTCTTCAAAACGCACCCAAACGCGCGTCGAAACATCGCCCAGTTTTCCCTGTGGCACGTTGACCTCCAGGTCATCATAGGGCGGATAGGCTTCTTCAATACGTTCATCCGGATCATTGCCCGACGCGCGGCCTGCATAACCGAGTAGCCCAATATCGCGGGCGTCGTCGATACTAACCGGGCCGGAGCCGATGACGCGCTGCTGAATGGTTGGGTTATCAGCATAAATGGCGCGCAGCACTTCTACTTCCGCCGCCAGTGAACGCGTCTGTTCGATTAAAGACGTACGCCCATCGGCGTTGATATCCACGGCAACGCCACCCGGCACAATCGTATCCATAAGCAGGCGATGGCCGAAGATGTTGGCGTGCAATCGCGCCATGTCTTCGCGCAAACGCAAACACTGGTTATGCATAAAAGAGAACGCGGCATCGTTACAGATGGCACCAACATCACCGATATGATTGACCATGCGTTCCCGTTCACAGAGTACGCCGCGCAGATAGCTGGCGCGCTTCGGAACTTCGGTATGGGCCGCATATTCACATGCCTGAGCAAAAGCCCATGCATGGCCAACAGTGCAGTCGCCCGATACGCGAGCCGCCAGACGAACACCGTCTTCGGCAGTGCGCCCTTGCATGGCTTTCTCGATGCCCTTGTGTACGAAACCTAACCGCTGTTCCATGTTCAGTATTTTCTCGCCAACAGCCAGAAAGCGGAACTGGCCGGGCTCGATAATACCGGCATGCACAGGGCCAACCGGAATTTCGTACACGCCTTCGCTGCCGCTCTGCACAAATGGATATTCGCCTTCGACACGTTCCATCTTTGTATCACGGGCGAATTCGCGCAGTAGTGGGTACGCATCCTCCGGCCAGTGTTCATGCTTCAACCAGCGGCGATTATCGGGCGTGTTCACCACATCAATGCCGAACATATCCTGCATATGCCGTTCCATGCGGGAGGCAGCGATATAATGCTTACTGATGGACGTAATTTCGCGCTTCGTTTTTCCCAAAAGCGTTCGCAGCAAGGCATGGCGATGTTCAGGGTGGGCAAAAGACATATAGACATACATGCCCTCATCCTGCTCATGGCTGCCAGCCTCGGCGGCCCACACAGCCACGATGCGCATCTGTAACAAGCGCGCTGTTTTGGCGGCCTGCTCCCAATCCAGCATGCGGATTTCCAGACACGGCATATGGGCCGGATGATGATCTTCCAAATAGGTGGTATAGACGCCGTGATCGCCCAGCTTTTCGGCGAACCAGGTGTTGGCCAGATGCCTCATGCAGCGCCTCCTGCAAGGCCAGCCGCGACAGTAATCAGATCAGCCGCCTGATGATACCAGTCGGCCAGAAAGCCCGGAATCGACAGCCCCAGCAGTAAAGCCAACGTCAAATGGACATAGACCGGCGTCATGTTGACATGCACCGGCACGGCTTGCTCCGCAGTTTCACCATACACCATCGGTTGAACGAAACGGAACAGACCGGCCATGGCAATCAGCAGGCCAATCAGCAGCGGCACGGTTGTCCACGGATACGATTCAAGCGCGGCGGAAAAAATCAGGAATTCGCTGATGAATACGCCAAAGGGCGGAAAACCGGCAATCGCCGCCACGCCAATCAACAGCCCCCAGCCGATGCCCGGATGATGGCGAATCAGGCCGCGTATTTCGGCCATCTTCTGCGTGCCCATGGCCTGTGCGGCATGGCCGACGGTAAAGAAAATCGCCGATTTCACCAATGAATGCACGGTCATATGCAGCAGCGCGGCAAAGGTAGCCAACGGCGTGCCGATACCGAAGGCAAAGGTCATCAGCGCCATGTGCTCCACCGATGAGAAAGAAAACATACGTTTGATATCGCGTTGTTTATGCAGGGATAAGGCTGCAATCGCTAGCGAAAACAGGCCGAAGCCCATCATGATATGACCGGCCATATCGGTTTCAGTTGCGCCATCGACCAGCATTTTGCAACGCACCAGCGCATACAGGGCGAGATTAAGCAAAAGGCCAGAGAGTACGGCAGAAACCGGCGTCGGCCCTTCGCCATGCGCATCGGGCAACCATGCATGCATCGGCGCTAAGCCGACCTTGGTACCATAGCCAACCATCAAAAAGCAGAAGGCGATGCTCATCACCGTGGCATCGAGTTCACCGGCGTGCTGCATCAGAACCGTCCAGGTTAATGCTTCATTGCCATGACCAATCACGGCTGAAGATGCGAAAAATACCAGCACCGTGCCGAACAGGGCCAGCGCAATGCCCATGCCGCAGAGAATGAAATATTTCCATGCCGCCGCAATGGATGCGGGCGTGCGATACAGCGATACCAGCAATACGGTGGCCAGCGTGGCCAATTCCAGCGACACCCACAACACGCCGATATTATTGGTGGTGAAGCCCAGCAGCATGCCGAACTGAAAGAGTTGATACATGCTATGATATAAGCGCATGCGATTTTCATTCACCCGTCCGATTTCCAGTTCATGGCGCATATACGGGCGCGAAAAAATAGTCGTGGTCATACCGACGAATGCAGTTAACGCGACCAGAAACACATTGTAAGCGTCCAGATGAAACCAGCCGCTCATCGCATCAACTGCATCATGACCAACCACTTGCAAAGAAAGCATCACACTGAATAAAAACGTAGTCAGGCCGGTCAGGATGTTCAGTTTAGCCGCCAGTTCAGGGTTGCGCACCACAGCCAGTAACAGGCCGCCGATTAGCGGCGATAGCAGGGTGGCGATAAACATATTCATGATTCATCGTCCTTATCAACCAGCGAGGCTTGCATGGCATCAACCTCAAGCGAATCAAAGGTGTTTCTGATCTCAAAAAAGAATACGCCGAAAATCAGGGCGGCAATCAATACGTCGAATGCGATACCGATTTCCACAATCAGCGGCATGCCGTTGGTGGCACCAATCGCCGCAAAGAATAATGAATTTTCCACCGCCAGAAAGCCAACTACCTGTGTGATGGCCTTTTTTCGCGTCATCATCATGAGCATGGCCAGCAACACGCAGGCCGTGGCAATGGACATCGAATTGCGCGTCATTAACTCAGAAATTTTCTCAATGGGTTGAATCACGTGGAAGGCAAACAGGGTAATGCCCAGCGCCAGCATCATGGTCACGGCATTATTCATCAAAGGTTCCACTTCGCGGTGTACATGCAGTTGCCGAATGACCCGCCACAACAACCACGGCAACAAGAAACCCTTGAGTAGCAATGTCATCACAGCCGACACATAGAGTTCATTGTGGCCGCTGGTATAGGCCACAACAGCTGCGGTTATGGATAGCAGAATTCCCTGCGCGGCAAACCAGTGCAGCACGGAAAGCATGCGATGCTGGGCCAGCAGGGCAAATGAGACCAATAGCATCAAGGCAGCCAACCCGTCGATTAACTGCTGCTCCAGTGAGATCATGCCCCAACCTCCAGCATGTAGTGCGTGATCAGGCCGAGAAATGCCAGCACAAAGGCGGCGCTGAGATATTCCGGCACCTCGAACAAACGCAGCTTGGCCATGCCTGTTTCGGCAATCGACAGTAAGACAAATAGTATGATGAGTTTCAGCAACCAGAAACCCAGCGCCATCAGAATACCTGTTGCATCGGCTTGGGCTGCAATACCCCACGGCACAAACAGATCTACCAGGAGGGTGGCGAATAACACCAGTTTGATTTGCGATGCCCATTCCATCAGCGCCAGATGCCGGCCTGAATATTCCAGCAGCATGGCTTCATGAATCATGGTCAGTTCCAGATGCGTGGTTGGGTTATCAATCGGAATTCGTCCGTTTTCCGCCACCGCAATCATCACCATCGCCGCCATCGCGAAAGCCAGTGAGGGCTGCATCATCATCGGCGTATTCAGAGTATGCGTAATCATGGTGGTTAAATTGGTGCTGTGCGCGCCAAGCGACAGCACGAATATGCTCATCAGCATGGCTGGTTCGGCCAGGGCTGAAAAGGTCATTTCACGGCTCGCGCCCATGCCACCAAAAGCCGTACCGATATCCATGCCTGCCAGCGCCAGAAAGAAACGAGCCAAAGCCAACAATGCCACCAGCGCAATCACATCGGCGATTAGCGACAACGGCGTATCGACCAGCAAAGCAGGTACCACGCTGGCCGCCATCACCGTGGCGGTGAATACGATGTAGGGCGCGAAGCGGAATATCCACGAGGCGTGTTCCGCCATCACCACTTCCTTGGCGAAAAGTTTACGTAAATCGCGCCACGGCTGCATCACACCCGCGCCGCGCCGATTCTGCAAACGTGCTTTGCAGGTAGACACAAAACCCGCCGCCAATGGCGCAATCAACACCAGTAGAATGGCTTGTAAAAACTGAATGGCGATGGAGCCGATTTGATGACTCAAGCGAACACCGCCAGCAGCAACAGTATCGTCACAAACGTCCAGGTCAGGTTGGCATGAATGCCTTGCTGATGCTGAGTATTAAGCCAGCGCGCCATGGCAAGCGTCAAACGGCCAATCGGTTGATACAGATGTTTTACCGCCAGATCGGCGACATGCACTGCATAGCGCACTTTGGTGGTCAGCAGTTTATGGAAATGGCGCTCCACATGCACATGCTCTTCGGGCTGCAACACGCCGCCGAAAATACGGCGTAATGGCTGGGAAAAGCTGGTGGCGTTATATTGCATGCGCGCGCTCAGATGCGGGTTGCCACAACTCCACATGCAGCTGCGCCGAATCACATTGCCCTTGGGGTGTAACCACCAGAAGGCAAGACCGCCAACCACAAGCATGCCAATTAAAGCCAGCGGCGCAGAATAGGATGCGTGATTTGCATCCACCGGCGTCAGCCACAACCAACCATGCGTATGCACGGAATCCATCAAGGATGCGTGCAATAACATCTGCGGCACCGCATCAATCAGCGAAATAAAGAACACGGGCAGTACGCCCAGCAACAGGCAAAACAGGGCCGGAATCGCCATGCCGATCTGCATCCAACGATCCACTTCTTTGGCCTCAGCCGCCACTTCGCTGCGAGCATGGCCGAGGAACACCACCCCGAACACTTTGACAAAACAGGCCGCAGCCAGCGCCCCAGCCAGCGCCAGCATAGCAGCGGAAAACGGTACAATGGCCATCAGCAATGCGCCGCCCATTTGCGGTGCCATCAGGGCAGTTTGAAACGTCAGCCATTCGGATACAAAGCCGTTAAAGGGAGGTAATGCCGAAATCGAGATGGCGGCGACCAGAAAAAATACGGCAGTCACCGGCATACGGTGAATCAGGCCGCCCATGGCTTCCATATCGCGGGTGCCGGTGCTGTGCAACACTGCGCCTGCGCCCATAAATAACAGCCCCTTGAAGATGGCGTGATTGATGGTGTGATAGAGCCCGGCGATCAAGCCAAGCGCAGCCAGCATCGGATGGCCGAAATAGGCCAGCAGCATCGCTAAACCGATGCCAATCAGAATAATACCGATATTTTCTACCGAGTGGTAAGCCAGCAAACGCTTCAAATCATGCTGTTGCAGCGCCAGCAACACACCGCCCACCGCCGAAGATGAACCGGCCGCCAGAATCAGCAATCCCCACCAATCCTGAAAATCGCCCGGCCCCATCAAATCCCAGACCACGCGAATAAATCCGAACACGGCCACCTTGAGCATAATGCCGCTCATCAGAGCCGACACGTTGGACGGCGCAACCGGATGCGCATCGGGCAACCAGCCATGTAGCGGTATCACGCCAGCTTTGGTGCCGAACCCGAAAGCGGCCAGCAAAAACGCGGCAGAAGCCCAGAACGGATCAATCGTCGCCTCACGCATGGCAGTGAACTCAAACGAACCGGAAGCCGCATACAGAGTAGCGAAGGCGCCGAGAATCAACAACCCGGCCATATGCGCCATGACCAGATAAAGGAAACCAGCCTTGCGATTTTCCAGATGCTGATGTTCATGGGTGACCAGAAAATAGGAGGAAACGCTCATCAATTCCCAAAACATCATAAAGGCCAGCGCATCGCCAGCCAGCACCACGCCCATCATGCCGAGCGCAAACAACGGCATAAACACCAGCAGCGGCGTAATGCGCTCTTCGTGACGCAAATAGCCATGCGAATAGATAGCGACCGGAAACAGCAGGGAACCAATCACTAGCAGGAAGAACGCCCCCAACGCATCCAGTTCGGCATGCAGCGGCAGCCAGGGCAGCCCGAGCGGCAGGGTAATGGTGCCGCCACCCAGTATCAGACCGGCAAAACCAGCCGCTATCGCAAGCCCGCCGGCAACCGCCAGCAACAGGCTCAATGCCGTGCGCTGCATGGTGTTTCCGCGCAGCAATAATGGACTACATGCCGCCAGTAGAGCCGAGCCGCATGCCGCCAGCGCCAGTTGCAGAGAAAGCGCCATCACCGCGAACGCACCATCAGCAATTCGCAGCATGCATCATACGGATTGCTCCAGTTGTGCTGTTTGCGGGCGTCATAATAAACCGACTGGGTTTCATGCACTTCATATTCGCGCCCGTTATGCTCCAGCACCGCGCGCCCGCGTCGCGCCCAGACAAACACCTGCGCGCTGTTGATACCATATAATGCTTCATCAAGTTTTCCGGCTGGTTCCAGATGCACCAGCATCGGCTCAAAACCGGCCGGGCGATGCTGCGCCGTCAACGGCACAAAGCGACTGCCGCCTTTCAGCGGCACTGCGGTGCGCTCATCCAGTGTAAAAATTTCCACATCGGTGTCATCCACGCTATCAAGAAAAAAGGAGGCCACCGTTTTACCCAAACCATCGGCCAATTTTTCCAGTGTAGCCACCGATGGTGAACTTTGCCCCGACTCCAGTTGTGACAACGAAGACGCACTGATACCCGCCGCATCAGCCAAAGATCGCTGTGATAAACCCTGCTGTTCACGCAGAAAACGGATTTTGTCGGAGATATTATTCATGGGAGGCGCATTGTACATAATAATGAACACATGTAAATTATTATGTTTATTGTGGGCTTATTCTTGTTTCAAATTACGTTCTCTGCGGGAGATGGCCGGTGGAAGGTTTTTCGGAGCTTTGATGCGCAATTGTTTGTTGACATTTTTACGGCCAAAGACGACTTCGATGTCGCCAACTCGAACGCCAAACTGCCCAGCCAGAAATCGTACCATATGAGATGTAGCATTCCCTGCTCGTGGAGCCGCCGTCACACTTACATTCAGCTGATTGCCTCTGGCTTTTCCGATCACATCCCGCTTTGCTGACGGGTGTCCAAGAATATTCAGTACCAGCGTATCGCCGTCCCATGCGTAAAATGAATCCATTTCAAGGCCACGGACAGCCGCCTTGGCCTGCTTGCTTTTGCGACGACTCATGGCTCCGATACCGTTAACATTGGAAGTTTGCCCCCTCTCTCTATATTCCGTATTGGTTTGAAACACGGAACGGAGAAACGATGGTTCGGAATAAGGATCGCGTCAATGAGGAATCGAAGTATGTGCAGGTTTCTGGTTAGGTGCGTATGCGGGCAAAATCGACCGCAGATGATGGAATAAAACTGAGCTGGTATAGCAAATCGCTTGACTGCCAAGACGGTATCTGACCCTTTTACTTTT
>CAZUVA010000013.1:6672-14427 GCA_964622755.1 uncultured Zetaproteobacteria bacterium | reverse complement strand
CAGTGGGGACACGATTTTCGCAAGGAATATCAGAAGCTGTCCATGCTGCATACACGTTTCCCGAACGTGCCCCGCATCGCACTTACAGCCACGGCCGATCAACGAACCCGTGATGAAATCATCGAACAGTTATCACTGCAGCATGCGAAGGTATTCATCAATAGCTTTGACCGGCCCAATATCCATTATGCCATTGAAGAATCGGGCAACAGCCGTGAGGCCTTGTGGGAATTCATCAGGAAGAATCATCCAGAAAATGCGGGTATCGTGTATTGTTTAAGCCGGAAAAATGTTGAAGCCACCGCCGAATGGCTGAATAAAAAAGGGCGAACGGCCCTGCCCTATCACGCCGGACTCAATCAGAATTTACGCCAGCATCACCAGCAGCAATTTCTGCGTAAAGATGGCATCATCATCGTTGCAACGATCGCATTTGGCATGGGCATCGACAAACCCGACGTGCGTTTCGTAGCACATATGAACCTTCCGAAAAATATCGAATCCTATTATCAGGAAACAGGGCGCGCAGGACGCGACGGGAGCCCGTCCGATGCCTGGATGAGTTATGGATTAAAAGACGTGATCAATCTGCGCATGTTCACCGAAAAGAGTGAGGCAGAAGAACAGTTCAAACGCATGATGTTGCAGAAAACCGATGCCATGCTGGGCCTGTGCGAACTAACCTCCTGCCGGCGTCAGGCGCTGCTGGCCTATTTTGGCGAAGTAATGGATCACCCCTGCGGAAACTGTGATAACTGCCTGAATCCACCCGAGACATGGGATGCCACCATCGCCGCCCAAAAAGCGTTATCCTGCATCTATCGCACCCATGAGCGATTTGGAACTCAATACATCATTGATATTCTCACCGGCAAGGATCATGAGCGGATTCAGCGCAATAGTCATGATAAACTCTCCACTTTTGCTATCGGCGGCGAGCATAGCGGCGTGGAATGGCGCGGCATCTTTCGCCAAATGATTGCACACGGGTTTCTGGCTACCGATACGGAAGGTTACGGCGTTCTCAAATTGACCAGCAAGGCATGGCCGTTGCTGAAACGCAGTGAAACACCGCAGACCGTGATGCTGAGAAAACTGCGCAAGTCATCGAGATCGAAGAAAAAGAAACCTTCCGCAACGTCACGTATCTTGTTTGAAGCCTTATCGACTTCGGATCAGGCGCTGTTTGAAATATTACGCGAACTGCGCAGCAAGCTGGCCAAAGAACAGAACGTGCCGCCCTACGTGATTTTCCCAGATAAAACGCTGACCGAAATGGCTGTCGTGAAACCCGTCAGCAAGGGGCAGATGCTGGATATTTCCGGCGTCGGTGAAACCAAATTGTCGCGTTATGGCGAGGCCTTTCTGAACGAAATCAGTCGCGCCGACCAATAAGACTTGTAGCGGCGTATTGCCAAAGCTGGAATGAATCTCGTGGACAATCACCTTCACGCAAACCAGTACATACAGCGCAACAACGAACAAACCTGAATGGGCTCGCACTGCTCGCCGGGAGTTCCTATTGTATTGTTTTCATGTGTTATCTATCGGCGATGGCAGGGGTAACTTGAAATCATCAACTGTAAGAACACATTCAGTCACATCTGCCTGTGCTCGCAACAGACAGCACTATCGAAGCCATACTTATCCACTGCTGAACGCCAGTTATCAGACACATGCTCAAACCGGCCAATATAGAAACTGATAACTTTAATATATCATCATAACTATATAATTATAAATCATTAATAATACTGCATATTTATTATGCAATGGATTGTGACATCCGTGAAGGCAAGCTAAACAAGCTGTGCAGAACTTTCATCCACAGAGATATCCACAAGCTCTGTGGACAACGCGATTCTCCCTTGTGATTTCAACAGTTAAAATGTGGATACCATGAACGAGCGACACATCGCAACGCTCAAATCCTGAATCGCCGCCTGGTATTCTGCGTGGTGAGTTGCGCCAGTTCTGCCAGCGTAACACCGCGCGCTTCGGCAATACATTCAGCCACGCATCGAACATAGGCCGGCTCATTGCGCCTGCCGCGATGCGGCACGGGTGCCAGATAAGGCGAATCGGTTTCGACCATCAACATATCATCGGGCACTTTGGTGGCCACCGCGCGCAATGCATCATTGCGTTTGAATGTGACGTTACCGGAAAAGGAAATGGACATACCAAGATCGATAGCCTGACTGGCCGTATCCCAGTCAGAAGAAAAGCAGTGCATAATGCCACCGCATGCAGCGATTCCCTCATCCTTCAGAATCCGCAGGCATGCAGCATCGGCATCGCGATCATGCACAATAACCGGTTTATTGATGGCTTTGGCAGCGCGAATATGAGTGCGGAAACGCGCTTCCTGAATTTCCGGTACATGTTCGCGAAAAAAGTCCATGCCCGTTTCGCCAATCGCCACGCAGCGTGGGTGATCGGCCAACTGGCACAGTTCATCCACTGTCGGTGCTTTTTCCACCTCATGGTTGGGATGCACACCGACGCTGAACCAGACATTGTCCCGCGCCTCTGCCAGCGCCCTCAGTTCGGGCACATGCTCCAGTTCCACGGCAACCACAACGCACCCTTCCACGCCCGACTCGGCCATGCGTTCAAACATAGCATCGCGATCTTCCGAATAATGCGGAAAATTGACATGGCAATGGCTGTCAAACAGCCGTATGGCTGATGCATCACCAGTTTCAGTATCGGCCACAGTTAGTCTTCCATTAGCGCAAACAAGTGTTTTAGTTCGACATGGTGAATTTCCAGATCATGAGCATTCGACAACACCTCAATTGCGTCAGCATCCGGCTCGCCCAGTTCTGACACGACCAGATCTGCACCGCTAAAATCATGTTCGCAAGTATACCCGTTCACCGTCACCACGCATTTCACCCCGGCGGCCTGCACAGACAGCCAGCCATTGGCGGAATCTTCCAGCGCCAGTGTATGCTCAGGCGCAATATTTAACTGCTCCATCGCATAGTTATAAATATCCGGTGCCGGTTTTTTGGCCGGCACGATATCCCCGGCTGCCAGCACGGCAAAGCGCTCAAACCATTCCTGGCCGAGCGAATGCTCAATCAGCGCATCCAGTGCAGCTGGCGTTGTCGTGGTTGAAACTCCGAGTGTAATGCCGGCGTCATATGCTTCTTCCAGCAAACGGCGCACGCCCGGCCTGAGCGGAATGCGGCCTTCGGCAATCAGGCTTTGATAATGAATCGTTTTCCGCCCATGCAGGGCTGCAATCGTTTCGTACGGCATGTCGGGCATGCCACCGCGATCAATATCAAAGCGCATGCGTTCCTTGCCGCCGGTCACCGCCAGCAATTCGCCATACGTGGCCACATCCCAGCGACGTTCCATACCCGCTTCTTCAAAGGCCATATTAAACGCCACCCGATGACCATCACGTTCGGTATCGGCCAGCGTGCCATCGACATCCCACAGGATACATTTCAGTTTCGCCATTGCTCTACTCCCAGAAAATATTTCCGCCATGTCCGGCATTTTATACCGTTAAAACCATCATTGCTGTTCACGTCATCTGGCTCTAACATTACCGCATGAGTCAGATTGAAACACCGGATTTGATCCGCAAACCTGAGGCAGAAACTGCAGAACCTCAACTGCAACCTCCCCCTTTGTATCGTGTGGTTATGTTGAATGATGACTTTACCCCGATGGACTTTGTGGTTGATATTCTGGTGCGTTTCTTCCATCAATCGGAAACGACTGCCAATAAAAATATGTTGCAGATTCATTATGAGGGCAGTGCTATCTGCGGTGTTTTTCCGCGCGATATTGCTGAAACCAAGGTTCAGCAGGTTGACATAGCCAGTCGTACCAGTGGTCATCCATTGCGTTGTATCATGGAGCACAATTCGGACGACTGATGTATGGTGTAATGATTTCATTTGAGTGAATCGTATTGGTACCATAATATTGTGTTAGCAGGTATAATCATAATTGTGGCAAACTATCTTGAAACGAGGACGCGAACATGGGTATCTTGAGTGAAGAGCTGGAAGAAACTCTGAACGACACATTTCGTAACGCACATTTTCGTCGTAACGAATTTGTGACGGTTGAGCATTTGTTGTTGGGCCTGCTCGATAATCCCAATGCGCTGGGCGTACTTCTCGGGTGCCATGCCAATATTGAAACATTGCGCAATGATCTGGCCACATTTATCGGCGAACATGTCTCCATCCTCCCCGAGGATGCGGGTGAAACGACTGCCAGTATCGGCCTGCAACGCGTCATTCAACGCGCTGTCATGCATGTCCAGGCTTCAGGCAAGCGAGAAGTCACCGGTTCACATGCACTGGTGGCAATTTTCTCCGAAAAAGATTCTCATGCCGTGCACTTCCTCAATCGCATGGGTATCTCCCGGCTCGATATTGTCAGCTTTATGGCGCATGGAGCACTTAGCAATGAAGGTGGCCAGCCCGACCCGGGCACTGAAACTCCCGCGCTGGAAACAAACAAATCGGAAGAAGACACAACCCCGCTGCATCGCTTTTGCGTTAACTTGAGCCAGCGAGCCAGAGAAGGAAAAATCGATCCCCTCATTGGCCGCAGCGAAGAACTTGGCCGCTGCACCCAGATTCTCTGTCGCAGGCGCAAGAATAACCCGCTGCTGGTTGGTGAAGCCGGAGTTGGAAAAACAGCTATTGCTGAAGGTCTGGCGCTGAGAATCGAAGAAAAGAAAGCACCTGATGTCATCAAACATGCCACAATTTATGCTCTGGATATGGGTGCATTACTAGCTGGCACCAAATACCGGGGTGATTTTGAGGAACGTCTGAAGGCAGTGCTGCATGCACTCGAGCAGGAGCAACAGGCCGTTTTATTCATTGATGAAATCCATACCATTATCGGTGCCGGCGCTGCCAGCGGCGGAACCATGGATGCTTCCAACCTGCTCAAGCCGGCTCTGGCCAATGGTGAACTACGCTGCATCGGCGCGACCACCTATCAGGAGTTTCGCAACCTGTTTGAAAAAGACCGGGCATTGTCCCGCCGATTCCAGAAAGTCGATGTGCCGGAACCCAGCGTAGAAGAAACAATCGATATTCTGAAAGGCCTGAAGTCAAGATTACAGGAGCATCATAGCGTACGCTTCAGCCAGGCCGCCATTGAACAGGCTGCCAAACTTGCCAAACGACATCTTGGTGACCGCTACCTGCCTGATTCAGCTATTGATGTACTGGATGAGGTTGGTGCATCTATGCGAGTGAAACCAAAAGAAAAACGGCGTAACCAAATCAATGTTCATGATATTGAAGCTATGGTTGCTTCGATGGCGCGTATTCCGCATCAACAGGTCAATGCATCCGATAAAAAGCGCTTGGTGAGTTTGGATCGGGATTTGAAATTATCCGTGTTCGGACAGGACAAGGCCATCGATCAATTGGCATCAAGTATTAAACTGGCCCGCGCCGGGCTATCGCACCCTGAAAAACCGATCGGCTCATTCCTTTTTACCGGCCCCACTGGTGTCGGAAAAACGGAAGTTGCCCGGCAGTTGGCTCGCATTATGGGTGTGGAACTGATCCGCTTCGATATGTCTGAATATATGGAAGCGCATACCGTTTCCCGCCTGATCGGTGCACCTCCGGGTTATGTAGGCTTTGATCAGGGCGGCTTACTGACCGAAGCCATTACCAAGAACCCGCATGCCGTACTGTTGCTTGATGAAGTTGAAAAAGCTCACCCTGATCTGTTCAATCTATTGCTGCAGATCATGGATCATGGCACGCTGACTGATAACAATGGCCGCAAAGCCAATTTTCGCCATATCGTGCTGATTATGACCAGCAATGCCGGTGCCTTCGAAATGCAGCAAAATACGGTCGGTTTTAATCCACAACCGCGTCAGGGTGAGGATGAAGAAGCCGTTAAACGACTTTTCACACCGGAATTTCGCAACAGAATCGATGCCAGCATCGGTTTTGCCCCCCTGTCAGAAGAAACCATTTTGCATGTCGTTGACAAGATGCTGGTTGAGCTGGAAATGCAACTTGATGAAAAAAAGGTTGAGCTGGAAGTAACACCGTTGGCTAAAACATGGTTATCCAGACATGGCTATGATCCGTTGATGGGCGCCCGCCCGATGGCTCGTCTTATTCAGGAGCACATCAAAAAACCTCTGGCCGATGCCATCCTGTTCGGTGAGCTACAGAAAGGAGGTTTGGCTGTGGTGGATTGTAATGGCGACAAGATTGTCGTATCACATCCGGAAACCGAAGCTGCATGAGCAATTCGGCTGAAGAGAACACAGGGCATAAACCTTCGAAATCGTACACTGATAATTTTAGCTACGATGACAGCGCATCCCTGCATATCGATATGCAAGCCATCGGGGTTGTACACAGTAATTATCGCGAACGCTTTGCAGCCCCCCGCCAGCCAGCCCTGGGGAAAACACAAACGGCGCAAATCAGACTCAATGCAGGCATGAATTTCGATCAGGCACTGCAAGACCTGGACGGTTTTTCGCATATCTGGGTGATTTACTGGATGCATCTGAACAGAGGCTGGAATCCGACAGTAATACCACCCCGTGGCCCGAAAATCCGACGCGGAATGTTCGCTACCCGTGCCCCTCACCGACCCAATAGCATCGGATTATCAGCTGTAAGCCTGAAAAGCATTGAGGGTAGAATTCTGCATATCGAAGGACACGATATGCTGGATGGCACGCCTGTGCTCGATATCAAACCGTACCTCCCCTACGCAGATACCATTGCTGATGCCACAAGCGGTTGGCTAGCCGATGTGAAACTGCCAGATACGCTTTCTCCAACCCGGACAAATGCCTAAGCTGAACTCTTGAAGAACAAAATCGCTAAATGCTTTATTTTATTATTCAAGAGTTTGGGAGTTGCAACGCGGCTTGAGTCGCTATTCATAAATCAGCATGAGAATGCAGACAGTGATCAGACATCCAGGAGCTGAAACCCATGACAGATAAAACAACGGACAAAATCAATGCAGAGGATTTCAGCCTGAATCATTTCGAGCAAGCTGATTCGGCTGAACCGGAAGACAGTAAATTGTTTGAACAAGATGGATCAATCTACACAGCCGATCTATTCCCCGGTGATCAACTGGATGAACCACCTGCCGAAGAAGTGGAGAATTCATTTGAGTCCACCCGGAATACAGACCTGTTCACAGAAGCCGGACATGAAAAAAAAGAACCGAGCATTCCGGAAAACTCTGCATTAGCGACAGAATTCGATCCATCTGAAGAAATTGAAGAATCTGCTCCAGTCCATGCCACAGGACAGCTAACAGCAGGCAAAGAAACGGAGAAACGAATCAGTGCCCCTCAAACTCCTCCGATGTCAGCTGATGCCTCCACGCCATTATCAGCCACCCCAGCCTCGGGGATAAAACCAATCACAATTTTTGCCATTGCAGCCATGTTGATCGCAGCCATTGCCGTCTGGTTAAATCCCGGTGCCGAAAACGGCGCCGATGAGCCCGTCCTGCACGAAACCCAAACCGTATTGGGCACGGATATTCAAGTGCAACGCATGGAACAGCGCATTTCATCACTGGAGCAACAAATAAGCCAAGAAAACACTGCACTGAAAGAGCAGGTGAATCGTCTGGAAAAACAGGTGTCTTCATTGAGCAGTTTGGTTACAAAACAGCCCATAGCCATTCGTTCCAGGGAGAATGTCGTTGTGAAAAGCAAGCCATCCAAACCCAAAGCCTCGATTTCACCTGTATCTA
>CAZUVA010000013.1:0-6572 GCA_964622755.1 uncultured Zetaproteobacteria bacterium | reverse complement strand
TGGGTTGTCAATTTGATGTCGCTGGATTCATTAGCGGCGGCAAAAAAAGCATTAGCAGATTTCAAATCAAAGGGAATCACTGCTGAAATTGGCCGCTATTCAGCAAAAGGAAAAACACGGTACAGAATACGTGTTGCCGGCTTTGCCAATAAACAGGAAGCCGAGACTCAAAAAAAATATCTGGCCAGAAAATATCAAATTAAAGCAGCCTGGGTCAACAAACCATAAGCGCAGAAATGCACAGCCCGGAGATATTTCATCTGATGAGTATTAAAAAATGTTGAAAAGGTAATACAGCCCGGATTCAGGCCTGTAACGAAAACGTGGGCCACATTGGGCCCACGTTTAAAGTCTTACAATGTCCTAGCCATTAAACCTGGCAGTCAGCCCGATACAGGCATGGGTTGACAGCGCAATCTGAAATGCGGGCAAAACAGTCCGTATTGCCTTCTGCAATCTGGATTGCGTGGATCAGTTCCGGTTTACGCAGCTTTGCTGCACCTTTCAGGTCAAGTCCAGCAGCTTTTGTGGTCAGCTCTTTTTTGGTTATTTTCTTTGTACTCATGTTGGTTTTATCCTTATGTATGAAAAATTTGGCGCGAACAATATCCAAAAATCAAGCAGGTGCAAGCGAATAAATAAAACCCGGCCAGATGAACTCAGAATGGCAGCTTTTTCACCATAATTTTATCACCCCATAGCCGGGACATCACGGGTTCAACTTTCTCTGTATCTCCACTGCTCCAGAATTCGACCGAAGCCATTTCAGTCTTGTTTTCTGATAACAGCTGATGACTCCGAAGCTGCCGTTCCAGTTCACAGGCAATCGCATCGCCAGTGTCAATAATATGGATATCACCGCCGGCAATGTCTCTGATTAACGAAGTAATAAATGGATAGTGCGTACAACCAAGCACCAGTGTATCCATACCCTGCCGAATCAACGGCTGCAGAAATGATGAAAGCATGCTACGGGTTTTATCACCAGTCAGATCACCCGTTTCAATCCTCTCAACTAGCCCCGGGCAAGGCTGAACTATTAGCCTGGCATGCTGTGCAAAACGCGCCGCCAGACAATTGAACTTATCACTGGCCGACGTTGCACGGGTCGTCAACACCCCGACGACTTTGCTTCTGCTATGAAACACTGCCGGTTTCACAGCAGGTTCCATACCAATAACCGGAAACGAATACGATGCCCTGAGATGATGCACTGCAACGGCAGTCGCAGTATTGCAAGCTACAACGATTGCCTTGCATTGTTGTCGGGAAAGGAACGCCGAAATTTCCATACAACGTTCCCGAACAACAGCCTCGGGTTTACACCCATAGGGCATATAACCGGAATCAGCTATGTATAGCAGCGATTCATGCGGCAAGCGCTGATGGATATGTGCGAGAACCGACAGTCCACCCACCCCTGAATCAAATATACCTATGGCCTGCTCATCTGCCATTTTTTCTCCTTTGATCCTGCGCATACTAAGGCATTCCTGACATGTGCATCCAGCTCTGTTTCAAAGCACATACAATCAGGTAATTTTATCTATCCGCTGTATAAAAGAACAAAAACATGAATGGCAGCTTGAACCCCGGCGCACTTTCGGCAGACTCGGTTCTCATGGGTAACACTGACAATCCTCACACATGGCTCAAGGAACATGGCGATTATCTTTATCGCTACGCCATGTCGCGCCTGCATAATGAAGAGCTGGCACAGGATATGCTGCAGGAAACCCTGCTGGCCGGTTGGAAGGGTTATGACAAATTTGCAGGGCAATCATCTATACGAACCTGGCTGGTAGGTATACTGAAACATAAAATCATTGATTACATTCGCCGTGAAATTCGCACTCGAAATCTGAAAGATGCTGTTGAATCTGATCCCACCTCGGCTTTTTTTAATGCCAATGGCAGCTGGAGTGAAGCGCCTAATGCATGGAAAGAAAATCCTGAGGACCTCTGCAAAAACGAAGAATTCCACAATACACTGGAGTCATGCATCAGCAAGTTGCCTGAAAAACAACAACTTGTGTTTCGTATGCGAGATATTGTCGGAGAGGACACGCCAACAGTTTGTAAGTGTTGTGACATAACTTCGACCCATCTGCACGTGCTGTTGCACAGAGCTCGATTGAGGCTCCGGAAATGCCTGAACATGCACTGGTTCGAAAAAGGGACTGATTCATGAAACAAGCCTGCCATTATGCCAGTCATCTGGCATCCGATAGTCTGGATCGCCCACTGACCTTGTGGGAACGGGTTAGACTGAAACTGCATTTATCAATATGCAGCAACTGTCAGAACTGTGACAACAACCTGAAGCTAATGCGGCAAATCAATAAGCTGGTGCGAATCAATGACTACGGCCATATTCGACTGTCCGAGCAACAGCAAAAGCATCTGCATCAGGCACTGGACGCTGGCGAAGAAGCATTCCAAAAGACAAGCAGCACTGAAGCCTCATAGGGCACAGCATCGCTTCAATCAAACCATGTGGGGATTAAGGAAGCGCTAATCAAAACATGATTTGCGTCTTTACATCCAAAACAAGCGATTTCTGCGTTAAAGATTGTACCCATAGCGGTGCTATGACTTGCAATCTTTGCCTTGGACTCACTTGTTTTAAATTGCAAATCCATCAACCCAGCTTTAATCAGCGCTTCCTTAACTAACCCTTGCAGGCAACGCTACACTCCATATATGAAATCCACCGATTCTATTTTTGACCTGATGTTTTTTACTGTTTTCCTTGCTTACTTTGCGATCCGAATGAAAATAAACTCTGCCATTGTTAGCAATGCTTGGGGCGCCATCTTTAGCGGGATTTTGCGTCAACCGGGTCAAACCGCGGCCATCGTGCCCGATGAGCCAGATATCCCAGTTTATCTTGCCGGACGTATGCGTATCCGTCTTCGCTTGACCCCCGTTAAAGCTGTTGCCCCGGTTTGATGTAAAGGCAATCCACTTGCTATCCGGACTCCAGGTTGGCTGCACATCTATATTGCGCCCTTCCGTTAACTGAATCAGATCGGAGCCATCCGCATTCATCATAAATAAATGTCTGTTACGCCCGGCCTGCATGGAAAAAACAAGCCGTCTTCCATCCGGTGACAAGGCCGGATTCATACCTGCTGTGAGCTCACGTTCAGCACCATTCTTGTTGATATAAACCATATATGCTTGTTTGCCCCGCATTTTCCAGTTATCAAAACCGGGGCTGGTAGTTTTATGTCTTGATGGCGCCATGCGTTTCGAGCTTGCACGCAAACGAACAGCAATAATACTGCCATTATCAAGCACAACGGGATTTATCAGTTCACCGTCCAGACGCTGATAACGTCGAATAATGCCGCCATCCACCGGCTTTTCCCACACACCCAGACTGTCAGCACGATATGACAAAAAGGTCACGGTATCATTACCATGCCAGGCAATGGAACCAAGTACCAGAGGATCATGCTCGCTCACTATATTGACCGGATCACCATTTTCGATCAGGCGACGTGTAATAACGAGCTTTCGATTTTTACCGGACATGACCAGCATATATTTGCCATCTGGAGAAACGCGGGGATACATCTCACTTTCACCGGGTTCAAGGGTAAGCAGTTCAGCCATGTCTGTTGCGTCAATATCGGAATGCTGAACCATGCGAGATGGCAGCGCTGTATCCTGCAGCCAGTCCATTAAATCCTGAGCATGCAATAATGGCACAAATGTCAGCATTGCAACTGTCAGCCATAAAGCCCGGTACATTATAGAAGCCTGATCATTATTTCTTCCGGATCAATTTAACTTGAGCTGCCAGATATTCCAGCCGGATATTGTCCCGGTTTGCTGCTTGTCGGGATTACGATCAGAATGGAAAACAATGGTATTGTCATCCAACCATGTAGGGCCGCCATCCACTGCACTGCGAGCATTGGTCAAACGTGTAATCAGAAAGCTTTTCATATCCATCATATAAATGGATGTCCTCGTCACTGTGCCATCATAATCACGATTGGAAACAAACAGGAGCTTGCTGCCATCAGGACTGAATTGCGGCTCAAAATCGCCAAATTGGGAATCAGTCAATTGCACCAGCTCGCTACCATCAACGGTCTGCATCCACAAATCGTAATTACCCTTGGTTTCACGCACAAAAACCACCTTGCGACCATCCGGTGAAAGCGTACCGTCAAAAGCATTCGGAATCATATTCAGTTGCACAGTCTGACGATTATATACATACAAGACCGGTGGATTGAATTTGTTTTTATTGCCTGTTTTTGTAGCTGAATATCCCTGTTTATGCATAAAGTTATTCGAATCATAAGTGCGCCATAACTGACCAACCAGCTCGACATACGGGTGTTTATCAAATTCGTTCAGCAATTCATTCTGACGTAATTTCTGCAACGTGGTGTCATAACACCAAACGTTACCATCCGGCGTGGCATTCAAATGGTAGGGAGGCACATTGCCACGAAATCCGCCCATTTGGCCAATGGCGGCATAGCTTTCACCATAGCCGAGCCACATCCATGCACTAAGCGGCCCGGTTCTGTTACTGACAAATCCGACCGAGCCATCTTTTACAGCCACGCCAAAGCGAATGGCTTCGCGAACGATCATAACATTGACTGGACGGGATGTTGTGTTGGGAGAATTCTTTGATACACGTTCTACTCGAAACATACCATCACGATAAGTCTCGAACACCATAAAGTCACCGGCTACTGACGGGTAAACACTATCCACCCCTTTTTTTACAACCAATGGTGAAACCGGATATAACGGCTCCTTGACGGAGTGGCTTTTATAACTTGCCGCCCATGCTGGCGACACCACGAGTAACAGGGCTGATATACCCATCCATAACAGCTTGGATTTCATCATTTTCTCCTTTGAATTTATTTATTCAGTCGCCATGCATTGATCCATTTTGTCGGCAACATAGAAAAACGCGGCAAGTATGCATGTAGTCACTCTGGAATCTTTGTGATTTACATCACAAATGAAACACTTTTAATCACAGCTTAACAGGTAAGAAATCTGACCAATGATGCTCATTCATCATGTTTGATGATCAAGACAGTTATCCAATGTGAGTTTCGATTTCTATTCCTTCCTGTGCTCCTTATAGTAGTTAATCAGGCCATTGGTAGATGAATCATGCCCCTTTACATCTTCATAATCATCCAGTTCCGGAAGTATCTTTCTAGCCAGTTGCTTGCCAAGTTCTACGCCCCATTGATCAAAAGCATTCACATCCCAGATGATGCTCTGCACGAAAGTTTTATGTTCATACATGGCGATCAGGCTACCCAGCGCGTGCGGCGTCAACTTCTGGAACAGAATTGAGTTGGTCGGCTTATTACCCGGAAATACTTTATGCGGCAGCAAAGATTCGAGTTCCTCACCGCTTAACCCGTCTGCTTCAAGTTCGGCACGCACCTCATCCTCATTTTTACCCTTCATCAATGCTTCTGTCTGGGCAAAGAAATTGGACAACAGCATCGGATGGTGACGACCGACCGGATTCTTGGTTTCAACCGGCGCAAGAAAATCACAGGGAACCAGCTTCGTACCCTGATGAATCAGCTGATAAAAAGCATGCTGGCCGTTAGTGCCGGGCTCACCCCATATAATCGGGCCTGTGGAATAATCGACAGGCTTGCCTGCATGGGTTACCCGCTTGCCACTGCTTTCCATATCCCCCTGCTGGAAATAGGCCGGGAAACGGTGCATATACTGGTCATAAGGCAGCAGTGAATGCGAATCGGCATCAAAGAAATTGTTATACCAGATACCCAGCATAGCCAGAATAACCGGCACATTTTCTTCCAGTGGCGTCGAACGAAAATGCTCATCCATATCATGAGCGCCAGCGAGCAGATCTTCAAAATTGTCCATGCCAATATACAGTGCAATAGACAGCCCCACCGCACTCCACAATGAATACCGACCACCCACCCAGTCCCAAAACTCAAACATATTGGCCGGATCAATCCCGAAAGCAGACACAGCTTTGGCATTGGTAGACACAGCGACAAAATGTTTGGCTACAGCGGTCTTGGTGCCGCCACGGGTCAGAAACCAGTCGCGCGCCGTACGGGCATTGGTAATGGTTTCCTGTGTTGTAAAAGTTTTGGATACAATTACAAACAAGGTCGTTTCCCGGTGCAAATGACGCAACGTCTCAACCATATGCGTTCCATCGACATTGGAAACAAAATGCATGTGCAGTTTATCACGCCCATACGGAGTCAGCGCTTCCGTGACCATGACCGGCCCGAGATCGGAACCGCCAATGCCGATATTAACGATATCGGTAATCGGTTTACCAGTACTTCCCTTCCATACTCCGGAACGCACTGCCTCGGTAAACCCGCGCATCTGATCCAGCACCCTGTTCACATCCGGCATCACATCTTTCCCATCCACAATAATAGGGCGATTGGATCGGTTACGCAGCGCCGTATGCAGCACCGCACGGTTTTCAGTGTTATTGATCTTCTCGCCATTGAGTAAACGCTCGGTCCAACCGCTCACATCGCAGGCGCGAGCCAGATCGAACAACAGCT
>CAZUVA010000012.1:7531-15812 GCA_964622755.1 uncultured Zetaproteobacteria bacterium | reverse complement strand
CAATATCAGTGCCAATCCAGAAGATGATATGGCAGCCCATTAGCCTTTATGATTGATTGAAGCAGGCTCCGTTTACGGGGCTTGCTTCTCTGTTATTCAATTTTTTTTTGCACTCCATGGGTGTGTTATTTTGCAACAATACGAGTTGTTTCACAGCAGATATTATTTTTTTATGATAATATCACTCATAATTTGTTATTTCTAAGTGAGTCAAAATGACACGGATGTACGTTCGTTTGATTGATGCTTAGATATTGCATGCTATGTTAGCGTCTATACCGACTGCATGCGCATTGACCCATGGAGGGCATATGAAGACTGAAATCTGTAGATACCTACTCAAACGTATGCAAATGCTTGTTTTGGCATTGTTGTTTGTTCCGGCGATGTCCATAAATGTGAATGCCGGCGTAGTGGGTGGCAGTTTTTCCTATGTTCAGGAGTCCAGCGGTGCTCTCATCCAATATCATGTTGATGCGGTTGATTATCAGGGTACATCTGCCTGGCGCATTGCCTGGGATTGCAAGCAGATCAAAGCCGAACATTTTATTCGCCGTAGTGACGGCGCGCCGTTGTATGTCAAACGCATCAACCATGCTCTGCAGCGCACCGTTGAAATCAAATATAGCCTGAATGACAAACAGCCAAGTATTTATCGCAAGCAAAGCAAGGATGAATTTTTGGAACGTAAGATATGGGACAAGGGCTTGCGTGATCTTGGTTCAATGCCTCAGCTGCTACAGGGATTCGTTCCATCTGATTCCGACCAGGATATTACTTTTTCGGCGATTAATTATGATGATGGTAAAGTATATGAATTGGTTGCTTCACAGGCGGGCTTTCGGAATGTGACCGTCGAGGGTGATCGGGTGCATTGCGCCATCTATGATATCAAACTGGATTCATGGTTATCAAGCTTTGTCGGCAAGACACGCTTGTTGATTCCTCAAAACACACAAAACAGTAATTTTGTTGCTTATACAGGCCCGAGTCTCGCTGGTGAATCCGGCCAGTGGTCATTGCGCCTGGTTGGCAGAGACAAGGTTATGGCTATGTTGCAAAAAGAGGTGATGACGCAATAACTGGCGTCAGCAGGCACAACAACTGATTTATTCTGAGTTCTCTTAAATATCTCCGGACGATTCCGGTAGCGCGCATGGACTTTTTCCACCCCATTATATAAAACAGTATCACAGAGTGGAAAGAAATCATGCAGGCGCGTTATTCGTTTCATATTCACTATCTGAAAGTTTATTCGTGCCCCCGTCAGGCAAACGCGGTAAATTATCGAAATGGGTTTTTCTATCAGAAATTTTTGGTCTTACGCGGTTTATTTGTGGCCACTGCTGTTAGTCTTTCTGTTTGGCCAGGTTCTGATGAGGCTAAATGGCAATGCATTTGAGCTGGGGGTCACAGTATCACTATCCATAGCCGATATGGTTGTTTTTTTTCTTTTTTTTGGCTCTGCAGCATGGTGGACATTTAGCCCCTTAAAGCAGTGGCTGGGTAAAAGTTCCAATACTGACCAGTACGATAACAAGATTGAAACGCTAATGGCTGATTTTCCCTGGCGAGCGTTAAAATTCTATTTAATCGCAGGCTGGTCTTTTGCAGCCTATCTGATCATCGTTATTCCACTGGTTGCAGTGACCGGCGAACATCTTTTTACATGGCGTATGTTTGTTGCCCTGGTTTTGAACTTCTGTTTTGGCTCGGGCGTGCTTGCTCCGGCACTCGCAGTTGCTGTTTCCATTGTCTATTCCACACGTTTGCGACTGAAATTGTCCCGACAGGGGCGATTTGTCAATTTGCTGGGCGATAAACACTCGGATAAACATATTACCTCATCGGAACATAGGCCGTGGCTGGTGTTTATGGTCACAGGGTTGTTGCCGATGTTAATTCTGTCGCTCTATGTCTGGCTGGCTTTGGCTGGTAATGACATCGAACAACAGTTCATTTTTTCTCAGGCCTTTGTTCTGCTGGTGATGAGCGTGACAGGCAGCATGATTCTGGTATTCAGTATTACCCGCACATTGAAAAAAGTTACCAGGACTCTGGAAACAGGACTGAAATCTCTTGCCGACGGGCACTTCAAGAGGTTTGTGCCGGTGCTGATAGATGATGATCTCGGAGAACTGGCGAGAGGTCTGAATACAGCCATGAGCGGCCTGCAGGAGCGGGAGGACTTGAAGGACTCACTCTCTCTTGCAGCCGAAATTCAACAGGGGCTATTGCCAACATTTGAGATGCTGATTCCCGGTTATCATCTGAAGGGTTTTCAGCAGACATGTTATTCAGTGGGTGGTGATTATTACGATTATATCAGGCAGGAAGACGGGCGGGTCTGGCTGATCATTGCTGACGTTTCAGGTAAGGGTTACCCGGCTGCACTGAGCATGGCCAATCTGCAGGCCATGCTGCGCGGCCTGGCGATGTTAGACTGGCCGATTGAAGATGCCGCCAGTTATCTCAATGAAGCTTTATGTGAAACATTGGCCGCAGGACGTTTTGTAACTTTGTTTATGGGGAAACTTCAGCCGGATTCTCATTCTCTTGTTTGGGTGAATGCCGGCCATGTGCCGCCGCTGATGGTAGGAGAAGAGGGGATCAATCGACTGGAAGCATCTGCACCGCCGCTGGGGTTGGTCAAGGGCATGCAATATGAGGTGGCCCGTACCGATTTCCATGTTGGCGATATGTTTGTCAGTTATACTGATGGCGTGACCGAAACATCGGATCGCTCTGGCAAAAAGATGTACGGGGAGGCCAGATTCACGCAGTGGTTACGCGAGTATGGTGATAAGCCGGTGGTTTCATTGCCCGAGGCGCTGCTTGAGGAATTGAACAGATTTGGTCGTAATGACCGGGATGATGATTTAACACTGTTATGTGTCAGAAGGGAGAAATAATGACTGAACACAGAATTGAAAATGACTCCATGGGTGAAATGCAGGTGCCGGTGGATGCAATGTATGGCGCATCAACAGCTCGTGCTGTAAATAATTTCCCGGTATCGGGGTTGCGTTTTCCTCGCGAATTTATCCGGGCGATAGCCCATATAAAATCTGCTGCTGCTACAGTGAATCAGGATTTGGGAAGGCTGAAAAAAGCCAAAGCTCAACTGATCCTAAAAGCGGCGAAGGAAGTCGCTGATGGTGATTGGGATAGCCAGTTTGTGCTTGATATATTTCAAACCGGTTCCGGTACATCCACCAATATGAATGCCAATGAAGTGATTGCCCATCGCTGTGCGCAGATCAATGCGAATGAGCAGATACATCCGAATGACGATGTGAATATGGGACAATCGTCTAACGATGTGATTCCAACCGCCATTCATCTGGCCGCCACGGATTTACTGGTCAATGCATTGATTCCGGCGGCCAGACATTTGCATGCGGTGCTGGTGAGAAAAGCCGGAGAGACCGATGATGCTGTTAAAATCGGACGTACGCATTTAATGGATGCAACGCCGGTAACGCTGGGGCAGGAGATTTCCGGCTGGGCGCGTCAGGTGGAACTCGGTATCAAACGACTGGAGTCGGTGCTTCCGCGTATCACTGAGCTGGCGCAGGGAGGCACAGCCGTCGGTACCGGGATCAATACCCATCCGGAATTCGGCAGGCGCATGGCAACTGAATTATCCAGAACCTGTAGCATTAAATTCCACGAAGCGAAGAATCATTTCGAGGCGCAGGCAGCTCAGGATGCAGCGGTAGAGCTGTCCGGTCAGTTGAAAACGCTGGCTGTATCGCTGCTTAAAATCGCCAATGACGTGCGTATTCTGAACATGGGGCCGCGCTGCGGGCTGGGTGAGATCAGCGTGCCGGCAGTGCAGCCGGGATCATCCATTATGCCGGGAAAAGTCAATCCTGTGATCGCCGAATCAATGGCTCAGGTATCTGCGCAGGTGATTGGCAATGATGCCACGATTACCTTCGGCGGTGCTTCCGGATTGCTGGATCTGAACGTGATGTTGCCGGTGATAGCACACAATCTGCTGGAGTCGGAAAGGCTGCTTGCTTCCGCCTGCCGTATGTTTGCCGACAAATGTATTGCGGGGCTGGAAGCCAACCGGGAACGCTGTGCCGAACAGATTGAGTGGAGCATGAGCATGGCCACCGCGCTGGCGCCTGTGATCGGTTATGATCATGCCTCACAAATTGCCAAACAGGCAGTCAGGGAGGGAAAAACCGTGCGGCAGATTTGTGAAGAGACGAATGTACTTCCGGTCGCAAAACTGGAAAAGTTACTTAATCCCAAATCCATGCTAAGCCCGCAACGATAGGGGTGAAGCGTAAGTATTACTTTCCACGGTGATATATATCCTTGTAAAATTAGACATGGCATCTGGAAACGACCGGATGCTTCCGGCACACTGCTGCCATGCTTGAAATCCGTGATCTGTCATTATCGGTTTCCATTGAGGGGAGCCGGGTCGAAGCTGTTTCAGTTGTATCTTTGCAGCTTAAGGCCGGGCGTGTGCTCGGGCTGGTGGGTGAGTCCGGTTGCGGTAAATCACTGACTGCACAGGCCATTCTTCGTTTGGGTGAACATCAGGGTGTTGAAAAAAGCAGTGGCGATATTCTGCTGGATGGCAACAGCTTGTTTGACGTGGATGATGAATCGTTGCGTCGTATTCGCGGTGGTCGGATATCCATGGTGTTTCAGGAGCCGATGACAGCATTGAATCCGGTCTTTTCCATCGGCAGCCAGATTATGGAAGTGATTCGCCTGCATCTGGATATGGATAAACAGCAGGCCAATGCCCGTGCCGTTCAACTGTTGCACGATGTCGGCATGCAGGATGCGGAACAGGTTTTGAAGCAGTATCCTGATTCACTTTCCGGCGGCATGCGCCAGCGGGTGTTGATTTCCATGGCTATGGCTGCTGATCCTGATTATATCATTGCCGATGAGCCGACGACGGCGCTCGATGTGTCGGTGCAGAAACGTATTATAACGCTGCTGTTGAATTTGCAGAAAAAACGTAATCTTGGTCTATTACTGGTAACACATGATTTCGGTCTGGTGGCTGAAATGTGTGATGATGTGGTTGTGATGTATGCCGGACAAATTGTCGAGGCAGGAAAGGTTGCGGATATATTTGATCACCCCGCTCATCCCTATACCCGCGCATTGATGGGTTGCAGGCCGGAAATTTCCGAGGCAGGAAAATCATTAACCGTTATTCCGGGGCAGGTGCCATCCCCCGGTCATTGGCCTCAAGGATGTCATTTTGCTGAACGGTGCACGCTGGCCCGGCATGATTGCATGGAAAAACCGGTGACTGCCGCTTTCTGGCAGCAGGGTGAACATATCGCACGTTGTTTGCACGTCGATGAGCACGATATGGATAGTCTGGTATGAGCGTTCTGGCTGTAAAAAACATCAGTAAAACATTTACCGCCGGGGGGATGTTCCGGGCTATTGGTAACGATAAACGGGCCGTGGATCATGTATCATTCTGTCTGGACGCAGGGGAAACGCTGGCGATTGTCGGGGAATCAGGCAGTGGAAAATCGACAACGGCGCGACTGTCCATGCGTTTGCTGGAGCCTGATAGCGGTTGTGTTGAATGGAACAGCGAAGATGTTACATCATACGGTGGCAGGGCTCTGCGCCAGCGCAGGAATCATATCCAGATGGTGTTTCAGGATCCGTTTGCCAGTTTGAATCCACGCATGAAAATCTGGGAAACCGTGGCCGAAGGATTACGTGTTCACCGGCCGGATTTATCGAAAAAACAGCGACGGGATATGGTGGCTGAAACATTGTACCTGTGCGGTATGGATGAGGCGGGCATGGATCGTTATCCGCACCAGTTTTCCGGTGGTCAGAGACAGCGAATCGGCATCGCCCGCGCCCTGATTGTAGAGCCTGCCGTGCTGGTGCTGGACGAACCGGTATCTGCCCTGGATGTATCTGTTCAAGCCCAGATTCTTAACCTGCTGAAGGAACTGCAGGAAGCCAAAGGGTTGGCTTATCTGTTTATTTCGCATGATTTATCCGTGGTGTCGCATATTGCCGATCGCATTGCTGTTATGTTTGATGGAAGAATTGTCGAACAGGGGCGTGCGGTGGAGGTATTTGAACATCCACATCATCCCTATACCCGTGCATTACTCGATGCCCGGCCAATTTTACATCCATCGCAAAGGCAGACCGGAAAATCCGATGATAATCAAAATGATAAAACCGGTGAAGGCATGGCTGCAACTGGTTGTGCCTATCAGGCGAGATGTCCATATGTTTTATCCGATTGCGCCTCTTTTGACGGTCAATTGAACAGCCATGGTTTTGCTTGTCTGCACCCGTTGTCAGAAAAAAAATGACAGGGTTTGCCGGACTGGTTCGGCGTGATTTTTCCGATGATTCTCCACTGGCAACCAGTTTACCCGGATACTCACGCCGGAATGAGCAAATCAATCTGGCAGGGGAAGTTGCTGCGGCATTTGAGGCCGGTTCCATGCTGCTGGCTGAAGCTGAGACCGGCACGGGGAAAACGCTTGCCTATCTGATTCCGGCATTGCGTTCTGATGGTAAAATTCTTATTTCCACCCACACCCGCGCATTGCAGGATCAGCTGGTACACCGTGATTTACCTGCGGTACAGAAGGCGCTTGGCGTTTCTCGCCGCGTGGCTTTGCTGAAAGGGCGTTCCAATTATCTATGTCCGCAACGGTTGAAAATATTTGTCTCCAGCCCGCAGCTGGAAATGTGGGCCCGGAAATCGATGCTGAAGGTATTGGACTGGTCGCACCAAACCGGGGATGGTGATCTGTCTGGTTTGCCATTCGATGTTTTTGCCAAGGGCATTGGCCCCATGGTGACAGCAACAGCTGATCAGTGTCTGGGTTCAAAATGCGGAGATTTCGATCGCTGTCCATTGATGAAAGCACGCCAGAAAGCACAGGCAGCGGAAATCGTCGTGACCAATCACAGCTTGCTGTTGGCCGATGCCGTATTGAAGGCGGGGGAATTTGGTGAACTGTTGCCGGATTTTGATGCCTATGTACTGGATGAAGCACATTCGTTGCCGGATCTGGCATGTCGGCATTTCGGTGTGCAACTGGCGCGTATGAAATTGATCCAGTGGCTGAATGATATGCAGGCGCAACTCGATGTCATGGGTGATGAACCGGCCTTGAAAAGGGATGTGACAACACATGGAAAAACAGTGCTGGATGCATGGCTGGAAACAGGACTGGAAGATTTGCAGCAGGCATGGGAAGCGATGTGCAAGCTGGCTGAATCCAGACGCGAACGCAGTGAGGATATGGCCAAACTCGCCGATCGCGCCGAACAGATAGCATCTGATATTGAAATGGTGCGAGAGCCCTTGCAGGGATTCGTTGGCTGGAGTGAGGGTGAAGGCGAATATCTTAAATACACGGTTGCTCCGGTTGAAACCGGGCCCGTATTGCACAGTCATTTATGGGAGCGGCCTGCCTCATTCGTGCTAATGTCGGCCACGCTCCGGGTATCCGGTCGCTTTGACTATGCCAAAGTTCGACTGGGACTGAATGATGCGGATGAGGTGTTCCATGCTTCTCCTTTTGATTATGGAAAACAGGCAATGATTTATCTGCCACGTCATATGCCAAACCCATTTTCCGAGCAGGGTATTGAAGCTATTGTCGATGAGATGGAAACGCTGATCCGTGCCTCGCATGGGCGCGCCTTTGTATTGTTCACATCATGGAACATGCTCAAACAGGTCGGGCCTGAACTGGCGCAGCGGTTGCCCTGGAATGTATTGATTCAGGGCGAGAGCGGTAGTCGTGATGCTATTCTTGATGCTTTTCGAAGCGATACCCATTCCGTGCTCTGCGGCACACGCAGCTTCTGGGAGGGCGTAGATGTTCCGGGTGAGGCATTGAGTTTGGTGATTATCGATAAAATGCCTTTTACGCCGCCTAATGATCCGTTGCTTAAAGCGCGCATTAAAAAATGCGAGGAGTGCGGCGGCAGTGGCTTTTGGGATATCCAGTTACCGGAGGCGATTGCGGTGCTTCGGCAAGGCACAGGACGGTTGATTCGTTCGGTGCATGACCGGGGTGTCATGGCTTTGCTGGATTCACGCTTATATCACAAGGGCTATGGCCGGGAAGTGGTACGCAATCTTCCTTCGGCTCCGATCAGGGACGACCTGGCTGAAGTCCGCTGGTTCTTTGAGGAACAAGAAAATTAAAGCTTTGGGGAAGCTTTAATTTTTGCGTTAGTGAAATCAGCTAAAGCCATACCCATGATTTCAATTGTCGCGATAGTCTAAATC
>CAZUVA010000012.1:0-7431 GCA_964622755.1 uncultured Zetaproteobacteria bacterium | reverse complement strand
TTAGATTTACAGTCTCGATTTACAGGCTCTTTTTTCTTTGCTGTTTTCTTTCCATTTCCAGTTTCAGACGCTCCTTGAAACTCATTCTCCTTTCTTTCTGCTTTGCAGTTAATACCTTGCCATCAGTGCTGGATAGACTACGACTCACGCTATTAAGCCCATCCAAAAAACCGTTGAGATACCCATTTAACTTTGCATTTCCTCTTTTCCCACTCTCTTTTGAAGCTTCGGCTTTCTTTTTGATTTGTTCCGCACCATATACAGTGCGACGTTCAATGGGCACAACGGTTTTTTGTGCAGCAGAACGATGCTTTTTTCCAGCATCATTCGAAATCGAGTCATGCTGTTGATTCCGGGCATCCATATCATCGGTTGCGTATGAGAACCCGGGCGACATAACAACAGACAACAACATTATTGCAAAAAGTATTCTCATATCACTCTCCCTTGGCTATGGTAGTCTCCCGTTTGCCATGGAACTTACCGCCATGGCTTGTGGGTGGATACAGAGGGATTGATGGTCTGAAAATAATCTTGATTTGGAACAACCATTAAGCTGTGCCAAAGTGTTGAGATTCTAACCCGGACTATTCATGAATCGTTTGGGAAAAACCGGGCAACTTTCGGGTTATCAGTCAAAGCACATTTTCACATGTGTGGGTTGTCTGGATCAGATGTGCCTTTAGGATTGTTCGGTGACGGGAATATTGCACAGAAGCAGAAGGATATCCGTTTCATGCGTACAGTGGTTTTGTTGTATTCCACTCCATACTGGATGGTAGTGCAGTTTCAGGTTTCGGGGGTAGCGGCAGGATTACCGATGCTGAAATAGACTGGCTGGAGAGTATATGAAATGCATTTTTAATATGATTGCACTGGTGTCGTTTTTACTGCCGGCACAGGTGGCCTGCGCCCAGTCCGAAGGCGCCCCCGGCATTGATGCATTTTTTGGGACGATGAACGGTTATCTGGCATCCGTACTGTTTTTCGATGTCATGCCCGGTGATGCCAGTATGCCTTTTATTGTAGCATGGCTGGTGGTTGGTGCGGTGTATCTCACTTGTCGGTTCGGCTTCATTAATGTGCGCATGATGGGTCATGCATTTCGGGTCATTCAAGGCAAATACCAGTCACCGGAAGATAAAGGGGAAGTGTCACCATTCCAGGCCTTGACCACTGCCTTATCTGCCACGGTTGGTTTGGGTAATATTGCCGGTGTGGCGATTGCAGTCAGTATTGGCGGGCCCGGTGCAACATTCTGGATGATCGTAGCTGGGTTTTTCGGTATGACTGCAAAATTTACCGAAGTAACACTGGCCCAGACCTATCGTGAAATCCGTCCCGACGGGCGCATCATGGGTGGTGCCATGGAATACCTGTCGCGAGGTTTTGCTGAAAAAGGCATGGCAGGAACCGGCAAGGCGCTGGCAGTATTATTCGCTATGCTTTGTATTGGCGCTTCCCTGGGCGGTGGCAATGCATTTCAGGTTTCACAGGCGCTTGGAGCAGTACAGGGTGAACTGACTTTTTTCAAAGCATACCCATGGGTGTTCGGCGTATTTATGGCCGGTGCGGTAGGGCTGGTGATTATTGGTGGCATCCGGCGTATTGCACATGCGGCGGAAGCCATTGTACCGACCATGGTGTTTATTTATTTATCTGCCTGCCTGTGGATTATTCTCTCACATGCCAGTGCAATTCCTGATGCTCTTTCGCTGATTGTCAGTGAAGCATTCGCGCCGACGGCAGTGGCCGGTGGTATGATTGGCGTGCTGGTACAGGGCTTTAAGCGGGCGGCTTTTTCCAGTGAAGCAGGTATCGGTTCTGCTGCTATCGCTCACTCGGCTGCATCAGTGAAATATCCCGTGCGGCAGGGGTTTGTCGCCCTTTATGAACCGTTCATTGATACGATTATCATTTGCACCATGACAGCGCTGGTCATTGTTTTGACTGGCGTTTACAACGCACCTGAGCATCAGGCTTTGGTGGAGGCAAGCAAGGGTGCCGCTCTGACTGCGGCGGCTTTTGGTACGGTAATATCGTGGTTTCCGATTATTCTGGCGATTTCGGTGGTGTTGTTTGCTTATTCCACCATGATTTCGTGGTCTTATTATGGAGAACGGTGTTGGACTTATGTGTTCGGCGAACGTTATTCGATGGTCTATCGCATTATTTTTCTGATGTTTGTGGTGCTGGCCTCACTGGTCAGCGCGCGCAATATCCTTGATTTCTCCGATCTGTTGCTACTATCTATGGCCTTTCCCAACTTTTTAGCCTTGTATTTATTGCAAGGTAAAGTATCTGCCGCCCTCAAAGAGTATCTTGGTTTGTTGCGCAGCGGAGAAATGGATCGGGATATTCAAATCAGGGTTTCCGAATAAGTCGCTGTTCACGTTTTTTGCAAGTGGCTCATTGTACAACCTTTTCCGGGGATTTATTGACAGTTGGTGTTTGTTGAAGCTGCCAGTTTATTTCAGGCAGGGTACTATCGATTAAATAGCCGGTTGAATCCGCATTGTTATACACTCGGCCCTGTAGATGGAGTTCCGGCGTTATGCTGGCCTTTCCAAGGTATTGTTCATGGTGCCGGACCAGCTTGATATTGGAAATATTTACCCTGTCCTTATCAATATGGAACCTGAAACCAAATTTACTGAAGGCATAGGGTTTAAATGCGGGTGTTTTAATGCCAAGGTGCTCAGTGAATGATTCGGCTTTCAACTGTTGTTCCCAGCTACCATTATAAATAAAAATATCGCCATTGCTATGCTGCCATGCTGTCCAGTTGGCTTGTGCAATATCCCCATCCAGTTTGATATTAGCATGCAGTTTGCCGCTGATGTCTGTCTGAAACCAGTCACTTAATCTATGGATTTTGTGTAACTGAATATTTTCGGCACGTATAGAACCCTGAATATCCAGTCCATTGACGGCATTGGTGGAAATTTCATTTGTGGCGGATTTATTGGGAGCAGGGAACAGCGTCAGTTCCTTACTGGCGAAGGATCCATCGGCCAGTATGGATTGCAGTTTCTTTAGTGTCAGTTTGCCTTTGGCAAGGTTGTAGTCGCTTTGAATTCCGTACCAGTGGTTACCCAGCAGTGTCAGTCCTGTATGTTGAATATGACCATTCAGCGAAATATTCTGCCAGAAATTGTCAAGGAAGAAGGTTGTATTCCATCCCAGATTACCTGCAATAATATCTATGTTGCCACGTTGTTTTGATACTTCATATGAGCCTTTCAGTTCGGCCTGACCCAGCGGGCCATTGACCAGCAAACGATTGCTGCTGACGAGGCCATGTTTCACATCCACAGCTCCGTTGGCATGCCATGCTTCTGTTCCTAAATTCTGCAATTGCCAGTGACCTGTCATATGGTCAAACCAGTCTGCATCATGATTCGACCATGAAGTATGGCCGCTTCCCTGCAGCAATCCTTTCAGGTTGGAAATGTGTTCAGGAATTAGAATGGAGAGGTTGTGGAACTGATCAAAATCCAGGTTTAGTTGATCAATCGCCAGTTTATGTTGTCCTTTTTTCATCGACCATCTGAGTTGACCCAGACTGGACTTATCCAGTTGGCAATGTTGCATACTCAGTGCGCTTGGCGATGCTCCAGAAAAGCTGATTTTCATCTGACATAATGCACTGATTTGTTGGGGTTTTTCAAACCACGGGGCATAGCCCATCTGAGCCTGCGTCGCATCAATATCGATCTCCAGATATTTTCCGGATGTTTGCTGGTGCAGATGCAGTGTTCCGCTTAGCTGGCCAGTAGCCTTTAGAATCGGTTCCATTTCCAGCGATGCCAGCAACAGGTTGGACAGTGGTTGCCAGAGCTTTGCATCCGCAGCATTCGTGTCGATAAACATGTCCTTGTCGCCATTTTCTAGCTGGGTAGTGCTGATGTTGATTGCATCCGAACCCTGTGCTGTGCTGATGGTTGCTTTGGCTTTCCAATGATGGGCACTTCCCGAAAATTCACCGGAGAGCAGCTGTAAATCAGGCAGTGGGATGTCATTTTCACCATCATGGGAGGCGGCTTTTTTCAGCTGCAGGGTAACATGCCCCTGCCATGCTTTTTTATCCCATCCGATATCAGCCTTCAGGTTTGTCATGCCTGAAATTTTACGTTCAAATGTCAGGCTGGCAGGCAGGAACGGGAACCATTCGGATAGTGGAACCTGTTCTGCATCCAGAGATGTGTTGCAATCGTTTTTGTCACATCCGCCCTTTATTGCAAGAACAGCGTGTTTGCCAAAATTCATGAAGCTGTCATGCCAGAGCAGTTTTCCATCGTCCGGATGACTGAGTTTTCCACGCAAATTCAGGGCAGTTTTTCCGCTGTCGTTTTTGAGTTCCACTGCCCCGAAGACAGACCATACCTGTCGCCTGGGTATATCCAGCGTCAATGCGCCACTAACAAATTTACCTTTGTCTTCAAGCCATGTGATCAATGTTTCAGGGGCAAACGGTTTCAGCCCGGACAGCTGGAGCTGGTTCAGCTTTAATTTGCCGAAACCACCTGCGATTTCACCGGCACGAAACAGCAGACGGCCATTACCGCTAATCGACTGCTTGCCTTGCCGGGCGTTCAATTCCCACAGGGTTTCCCGATTCGGGCCGATATCCCTGAGTTCCAAATGCAGATTATTTAATAGCTCGGTACCATCAGATGTCAGTATACGGCTGCGAATCAGGTGAATGCGTTTGACCGGTAGTAATGAGATGGCAGTGGATGTCAGCTGCAGTGATTCAGGATGGATGGTGATGATTGCATCATGGATATCGAGTGTTTTCACTTCGATTTTTCCCAGCAGCAGTGGCAATAGTCCGAGACTGATATCGGCATGTCCGGCCTGCATCCGATACTGTTTGTGAGTCAGTGAAACGCCATCCAGCCGGAGGCCGACACCGTGTATAAATGCAAGCTCAGAGTGATCTGCTGACAGTATAGCATCCGTCGCGCTGCTGAATTGCCCGTAAAAATGATGACTCAGATCGGCTGAGTTAAGGCGAAAAAACACAACCGCGCCAATGGCCAGCAGGCCTGCACCGGCCATAAGTATCCTGCGCGGGCCTGTTGTCATAGGAAAAGGCCGATCAGCCTTTGAGCAGTTCTTTCAAACGCTGATTGACCATGCCCGGATTGGCCTTGCCACGGGATGCTTTCATTACCTGACCAACAAAAAAGCCCAGCAGCTTGTCTTTGCCGCCACGATAACCAGCCACCTGATTCGGATTTGCATCCATCACCTCGGCAATAATGGCATCAATGGCACCGCTGTCCGATACCTGCTTGAGTCCTTTCGCCTCAATAATGGTATCGGCATCATCATCCGATTCCATCATGGCATCGAGCACATCTTTGGCGGCCTTGCCTGAAATCGTATTGTCGCCGAGCCGTTCCAGCAGTCCGGCCAGTCGTAGTGGGGAGACCGGAGATTCAGATAGATCTTTGCCCGCTTCATTCAGCCGGCCCAGCAATTCATTAATCATCCAGTTGGCGCAGCGCTTCGGATCAGCAGGGTGTGCTGCTACCAGTGACTCATACCAGGCCGCCGATTCGCGGGTCTGGGTCAACACATCGGCATCGTACGAGGAAAGCCCGTATTCGGTTTCAAAGCGTTTACGCAGCTGACCGGGCAGTTCCGGCATGCCGGCGCGAATGGAATCGACTTCCTCCTGCGTAAAGCGCAGCGGCGGAAGATCCGGTTCCGGAAAATAACGGTAATCATGCGCCTCTTCCTTACTGCGCATGGAGCGGGACTCGCTTTTGACGGAATCCCATAAACGTGATTCCTGTACCACTTCGCCGCCATCTTCAATGAGTTCGATCTGGCGATTCACTTCAAAATCAATGGCCTGCTTGATGAAACGGAACGAGTTCATATTTTTCATTTCGGTGCGCGTGCCCATCGGGTTGCCCTTGCGGCGTACCGATACATTGGCATCGCAGCGGAATTGCCCCTTCTCCATATTGGCACCGGAAACATTCAGGAAACAGACCAGTTGATGCAACTGTTTCAAATAGGCGATGGCCTCATCGGCATTGGACATATCCGGCTCGGAAACGATTTCCATCAATGGTACGCCGGAGCGGTTCAGGTCGATATGAGAAACGCCATCTAAACCCTCATGCATGGATTTACCGGCATCCTCTTCCATATGGATGCGGGTAACGCCGATGCGTTTCTCACCATCTTTGACCGGAATATCCAGGTAACCGTGCTCAACAATCGGTAGCGGGAACTGGGTGATCTGATAACCCTTGGGCAAATCGGGATAGAAATAATTCTTTCGGTCGAATTTCGATACCAGGTTGATATCTGCATTGATTGCCAGGCCGGTCAATACAGATTTTCTGGCAGCTTCGATATTCAACACGGGCAGTTGACCGGGCATTCCGAGACAGACCGGGCAGGTTTGCGTATTCGGTTCAGCGCCGAATTCGGTGGAACAGCCGCAGAACTGTTTGGTTTTGGTGTTGACCTGAACGTGTACTTCCAGGCCGATTACGGTTTCCCAGCTCATGCTTCACCTCCGAATCCTGCCGGTGTTTTGACCCAGTCGGTTGCTGATTCATAGGCGGATGCGGCGTTCAGAATTACATCTTCGCGCCAGGCCGGCGCAATCCATTGCAGGCCAACCGGCAAGCCATCGACAAAACCACACGGTTGGCTCAGGCCGGGCAGGCCAGCCAGATTCAGGGCGATGGTGAAAATATCGGACAGATACATGGTCAATGGATCGTCGGTCTTTTCACCCAGTTTGAAAGCAGTAACCGGGCTGGTCGGGGTAGCAATCACATCGACCTGTTCAAAGGCATCAATGAAATCCTGACGAATCAGCGTACGCACCTGCTGCGCTTTGATATAATAGGCATCGTAATAGCCGGATGAAAGAGCAAAGGTGCCTGTCAGAATACGGCGCTTCACTTCTGTTCCGAATCCTTCATCGCGGCTACGAGTGTACATGTCGGTTAGATCATCCGGATTCTCGCAGCGATGACCAAAACGAACCGCGTCATAGCGCGATAAATTGGCCGAAGCCTCGGATGGCGCAATCACATAATAGACTGCGACTGCCGCACCGGTATGCGGCAGGCTGATATCAATAATTTCAGCACCGAGCGCTTCGCATTGAATCAGCGCGGCATCAATCGAAGCACGAACGCCATCATCCATGCCATCGACAAAATATTCTTTCGGTTTACCGATACGCAAACCTTTCATGTCGGTTTTATCGCATGCACCCAACCAATCTACGGTGGGCGCATCGGGCACGGATGTCGAATCCATCGAATCGTGGCCGGAAATCGCAGCAGTAATCATGGCGGCGTCTTTGACGCTGCGCGTCATCGGGCCGGCCTGATCGAGAGAAGATGCAAAGGCGATAATGCCACGGCGGGAAACGCGGCCATAGGTGGG
>CAZUVA010000011.1:0-16461 GCA_964622755.1 uncultured Zetaproteobacteria bacterium | reverse complement strand
CGGTTATGCATTTAGAAACCTTTATTCCGGTATTTTTGTTTTTTGCGGTATTTGGTTTGGTGTTGCCTGTGATTCTATCCAGTGTGGCTGAAAAAGGGCGTACAGCTCAGGCAGGCGCTACTGAATCGACAGCAGATAACAGTCTGTATGACCAACTCGGCGGGGAAGCTGCCGTCAATGCAGCGGTTGATGTATTCTACCGCAGGGTCTTGGCAGACTCTTATGTTATTCGCTTCTTCGAAGGCGTGGATATGGAGAAACAGGCAGCCAAGCAGAAAGCATTCCTGACCATGGCCTTTGGCGGCCCGCATAGCTATAGCGGCAAGGATATGCGAGAGGGGCATCGTCACCTGATCAAGATGGGTTTGGATGACACTCATTTTGAACATATTCTGATGCATTTGCGCGCCACACTGTCCGAGTTGGGTGTTGCCAACGATCTGATTCAGCAGGTCATTGCCATTGCAGATAGTACACGCGATGACGTGCTTGATCGTTAAGCGTTCATCTGATTGATCGGAAGGGGGCTTGCGCCCCCTTCTTTTTTTTGTAAAACTGAGCCTTTCAACCAAGTGAGAGGAACAGCATGCCAACGATACGATTTGAAGGTCAGAATTATTTCTGTGCAACAGATGAAACGATGCTGGAATCGCTGGAACGGCATGGTGTGATGTTACCCTCATCCTGTAAGTCCGGTGCCTGCCAAACCTGCCTTACCCGGGCGCTCAAAGGTAAGCCCCCTGCTGCCGCGCAACAGGGAATTAAGGATACACTGGCTGCCCAGAATTATTTTCTCGCCTGCATTTGCAAACCTGAAGAAGATATGGAAATTGGACTGGCTGCAATCTCCCCTAAATTCTCCTCCAAACTGATCAGTAAGGATCAGATGAATGAATCGATTGTTCGTTTACGCTTTGAAGTACCTGATGGGTTTAGCTATCAAGCCGGGCAGTTTATCAATCTGATCCGGCCTTCTGACGAACTGACACGTAGTTATTCTCTGGCCAGCATTTCCTCCGACCCTTTTCTGGAATTACATGTGAAACGTGTGCCGGAAGGGCGCATGAGTACATGGCTGTTCGATGATGTGAAAACAGGGGATGAGTTATCCTTTTTTGGCCCATCCGGCGACTGTTTTTATCTGCCTGATAACCCGGAATGTTCCTTGCTGCTTGCCGGTGCCGGGACTGGACTTGCGCCACTGCACGGTATTTTACGTGATGCGCTGGAACAGGGACATCGTGGTTCCATGCACCTGTTTCATGCCAGTCTCACTACTGCAGGCCTGTACCTGATCGATGAGTTGCGCGATATTTCGGCCCGGTTTGAACAGTTTGAATACACGCCGTGTGTTTTGCACGGGGATGCTCCCACGGGGGGTATGCAAGGCAATATTGCAGATATTCCGCTTCAGGTATTAGGCGCATTTAATGGTTACCGCGCCTACCTTTGCGGAGATCCGGATATCGTAAATGCTTTACGTCAAAAAGTATTTATGGGCGGCGCATCGATGCAGGACATTCATTCCGATCCATTTGCATTTGCAAGCACTTGAACCCTGTGTTATAGATTTGCTTGCAAAGCATATTTGACAGCTATAAGATCCCCGCAGTGAATTTTCCGGGAGGTTTATGATGCATTTGGAGACATTTATTCCAGTATTTCTGTTTTTTACTGTATTTGGGCTAATTTTGCCAATCATTCTATCTGGCGTAGCTGAAAAAGGCCGCAGTCAAGGTTAAGAAATACAGGACGCAATAAAAAAGGCCCGGACAGGAGACTGTCCGGGCCTTTTTTATTGCTGTGCGCGTATAGCAGAGTATCATTACTGACCGTCGGTTAGATAGGGAAGGGGGCATAAGATGGCTTCAAATGCGAAGCAGAATGTAGCACATAATGGTGCGGATCAACGCGCCTTAAGAACTTTTGCTTTATGGATGGGTTGGGCTATTTCAGCCGCCACAGTCTTTGCCATGATGTCGCGCAAAGCCAATGTGCTGGAATTCGTCCAGCATGATCAAACCAGAGTCACCTGGATGATTATCGGCATGTTTATTCTGGGCGTCGCAGTCAGCCTGATTCAGGCTATGAAACTCACCGCAGAATGGTTCCGAGCTTACCGGATTGCCGCCACCGTAGAACATAAAGGATTGGCGGGATTGAGGCAACGGGGTGGTGGTCATGTCGTTGATCATTTTGTTGATGCGCTGCACTTTATTGTGGAACGTAACGGGCGTGCCGATGTCGATGCGCTCATTGATGTCGAATTTTCCGCCCAGCACCGGGTAAGCCAGTTTGTCAGCCTGCTCGGTAATCTGATGATTACGCTGGGCCTGATTGGCACCGTGCTCGGCATGACGATTACCATGAATGGGTTGAACGGCGCACTGGGTTCGCTTGGCACAGATGACACCATGCTGGTGGAAGGCTTGCGCAGCGCCATGAACGGCATGGGCGTATCGTTTTATACCACGCTGATTGGTTCGGTACTGGGCGGGGTGCTACTGCGGGTGTTCTCATGGATTACCGATGCCTCTATCAACGGCTTGCAAGATTTGATGCTAAGAACCTGCATTGTGCATGCATCGGCTGATCTGGAGCCCAGCGATGAACGTGATTTTCGTGCTCTGGATGCCAGCGTTCAGCAACTTCAGGCGCGTGTGGAACTGTTGAATCTGGCGCTAAAAGCCAGCCATGAAGAAATGGGACATATGCGCAAGGAAGCGGGCAAGATGCATGCCGAAATCGGTCAGTTGGCAGACGATGATCCAATCCGAAAACTGGCGACAGGGCATGCCCATTATGCGCTCGGCGTTCGTCCTAATCTGCTGACGCGTATATTCCGCCGCAAGGATTGACGGGTGCGCAGTCGCCGCCAACCCCAACAGGACAACAGTTTTTACGAAATTTTCTCCGATATGGCGTTGCTGATGCTGGCCGCCTTCATTTTTCTATTCGCATTGATTCTAATTAATGCGCAATTGCAGGGTAGCAGGCATGATCCTGTTAGCGAAAGAGAGGTGGCTTCGCTCAAGGAAAAACTGGCGGATACGGAACAACAAAATCGCAAACTTCAGCAGGATCTCAACAATGTAGCCAGCGTGGATGCGCAGGGACAACTCGATAACCTCCAGGCATTACTCGATGGTCAGGACATGCAACAGCAGGTGGATAAAGTCATGCTCAGTGCGCAAATGGCAACGGGGAAGGGGCGTAAAGATTTTGATATGTTCGTCAAAGGTTTGCGTAATCTGCCGGGTAAAGACCTGCATATAGTCGTTGACGCTACCGGTTCTATGCACGGCGTGACTACATTTCTGATTCCCGTATTGCGTCTGATTGCCATTCGTTCAGGTAAACATCTGTCCGCACTGACTTGGTATGCCAATCGCAAAGAGGGCACTTTTAATGGCAGCATGGCTGAAATGTTCGACAAGTTGATGGCAGATGCCCCGTTTATCGGCATGGATGAAACAATCGGCCATGCCTTCCACCACATTGCCACAGCATCACCGATCCCCGGTGCATACCTGTTGATTGGCGACGAGCCTCCGACAGACAGGGTGCTGTATCACGAAATACCGGCGCCAGTATTTACGTTGCCGTTAGGCACCAGCACTGGCAATACTAAATATGCCTTTCAGAAAATGGCTGATGAAACAGGTGGGCAAATGCTGGAATTGAAGTTTCAGTGATCTCAGCAGTTCAGTATTGGCCCAGCTTAGGGAATAACTGGAATATAAATGCTACAAATTCGGTGGCTGATATGGCAAAGATGATAGCTGGTGTGGCGATAATAATTGCGGCCTTGCTGGATTTAACATGACAGCGGCTGACCAATGCAACCCACATAAGATAGAGACTCCATAAACAGGAAATAATACCGAGTATGGGCACAGCAGATAGCATCAGGGGAACGGATGCATAGGTTGAAATATTGAATGCATTGGCTTTACTTAATTTGCCTTTACCAAATGATCGGGTAGCCCAAGATACGTATGAGGACCAGAATTTAAGACCAATCAGCCCCAAACCCCAGCTGACAGGAACCATAAATAGCATCGTAAAACTGTGGAACAGAACACCTATAAATGATGCGGCAAAAATAACTATCGTGGCCAGAAAAATCGAGTTGGCATAAAAAGCTGCAGGTGGCAGCTCCGAGAAGAATTTATTCGGGCTGGTCAACACGCCACGCATAGACAGTAAAAGCGTTTGCATTGGTCTGTTTTTATCAAAATATTGCATAGCTAACCTCCACCAAGGTCGCGCAGACTTGCCTTGACGGCCAGAAGATGCAAGCTGCTGTTTTCCTCACTTGCAAGGACTTTGTACTAATCTTAACTTACACAAGCTTGAAATGATAAGAGGGCATGCGATGTTGCGATGACATATTGTCATTGATGCTATTTTTGATTTCTATTTCATGATGTGGCTCCTTTTTATTATGTCGCATAATGGATATTATGTAAAGTTATAAGGAGAAACATTGCCAGAACGCATATCAAATAAAGACAATTATTACGAAAAGTTATATACGCTAATGGATGTATTGCGTAAAGAGTGCCCATGGGATCGTGAGCAAACCATTTCATCACTTCGCCAGTACACGCTTGAAGAAGTACACGAAGTGATTGAGGCAATTGATCAGGTGGAATCCAATGGCGACTGGCAGCCATTGAAGGCGGAGCTTGGTGACCTTCTGATTCAAATACTATTCTACTCATGCATAGCTGAAGAGTCTGGTCAGTTTAATTTGGCTGACGTTATTGATGCCTTGATTGAAAAAATGATTTATCGCCATCCTCATGTGTTTGGGCAAACAGTGGCTGATAATCTGGATGATCAATGGAATCAGCTAAAAGATGCAGAACACGCGGACAGAAAAAGCCTGATGGACGGTATTCCTCCACTCCCGGCTCTGAAATACGCACAGAAACAACAGCAACGGGCCGCCAGGGTCGGGTTTGACTGGACTGAAACATCGAAAATACTCGATAAAATGCGCGAAGAACTGGCTGAATTTGAATATGAAGTATTAAACCGCTCCGGTTCTGAACGTTTGGAAGATGAATTTGGTGATATACTGTTTACACTCGCGAATTTAGCGCGAAAAATGGATTTGGACGCAGAACTATGTTTGATGCGTACCAATCGAAAATTTGGATGGCGTTTCAGATGCATGGAAGATTTGGCAATACATGCAAATAAATCACTCTCGGAAATGGACATCAACGCACTGGAACAGCTTTACAGAAAGACTAAAGATATTGAAAAACAAGAGGTTACACATGAGTGATAAGATAGAAAATAAGGCTGAACAACAGCAGGAATTGCAAATACAGGTTCCCCCTGAGGTTCAGGGTGGACGCTATGCCAATCAATTGTTTGTGACGCATACGCAAGAGGAATTTATACTGGATTTTATTCTGGCCACACATCCCGCTGGCGTGCTTAATGCACGCGTACTTGTCAGTCCATCCCACGCCAAACGAATTGTCTCTGTTTTACAGGACAATATCGCACGCTATGAAAACGTTTTTGGTGAAATCATAAATATTACGCCATCAGGCAAGCCTGATCATATCGTCGCGAATTAATACTTTCGCGATTTTTTTACAGATAAACCTTTACCAGAGCCATGCATCCGTAATACTTGCTGCACGATGCAGTGGACAATTTCAAATCAGCTTACCATGGCGAGGGTGCTTATCATCCCCATTTTTATGGCTGCGTTTTTTTTGCCCGGTGATTTGGGGCACTGGTTGTCCGGCATCTTATTTATCATCGCCGCAGCCACTGACTGGCTGGACGGCTACCTGGCCCGCTCGCGTGGCGAAGTGACGCCATTTGGGCGTTTTCTCGATCCGGTTGCAGATAAATTGCTGGTTGCATCCGCCCTGGTCTTGCTTGTTTCTGCTGATATGGCCCCTGCCCTGCTGGCTATTATTATCATTGGTCGTGAAATTACTATTGGCGCACTACGCGAATGGCTGGCGCAACGTGCTACGGTTGTACATGTTTCTCTGATTGCCAAATGGAAAACAGCTATTCAAATGATTGCTATTTCAACGTTGTTATTGCACGTGAATATTCTAGGTCTTTCTCTGCACGAGGCTGGGCTTATTTTGTTATGGCTGGCCGCAACTCTGACGCTTTGGTCGGGTTATGAATATATCCGTGATGCATGGCCGGAACTGATGGACGGCGCAAAAGGCTGATATATCAGCACTGCATCATGCGATGCAATTCCCGGTTTGAAATCACCATATTTTGATTGACGCAGTCAAAGCGTTCGCTAATCTTCGCCGCGTTCCACAGGTCCCCATCGTCTAGTCGGCCTAGGACACCGCCCTTTCACGGCGGCAACACCGGTTCGAATCCGGTTGGGGACGCCAAATAAATGAAATAATGTCAAGGAGTTGCAGTCATGCATCTCCTTTTTCTTTGCTCTTTCTCTTGCCTTTATACATGTCTGGACGTGGAATAACGCTATGCCCGAATTGTATAGTACTGCCCTGCCCGAAGCATTGCATACGCTTTGTCGCCATATTGATAGTGGCGGCGGACGGGCGTGGTTGGTTGGCGGATGTATTCGTGATCTGATACTTGATATTCAACCGAAAGACTTTGATCTGGAAGTGTACGGTCTGGAGCCGGAAGAACTGAAAACAATCCTCAATAAACTTGGACGTACGGAACTTGTTGGACGTCATTTCGGGGTATTCAAACTCTGGCTGGATAAACTGGAAATTGATGTGGCTCTGCCCAGATCTGAAGCAAAATCAGGCAGTGGGCACCGCGGGTTTGATATCAACGTTGATCCTGGCCTGACGCCGGAAATAGCCAGTTCGCGGCGGGATTTTACGATCAATGCCATCATGCTTGATCCATTAAAAGAACAGATTTTGGATTTTTATAATGGAAGAAAGGATATTAAAAACAGTATATTACGACATGTAAGTAATGCTTTTAATGAAGATCCTCTCAGGCCTTTGCGAGCCATGCAGTTTGCTGCGCGATTCCGCATGAAACTGCACCATGATACGGCATCACTGTGTAAAAATATGCTCATCGAAGCTGATACCTTATCAATAGAACGCATTTGGGGAGAATGGCAAAAATGGGGCCATGCCAAATTTCCATCGTATGGTTTACAAGCGCTTAAAGACAGCGGCTGGCTTGGGCTCTACCCTGAATTACAAGCCATGATCGGTTGCCCGCAGCCTTCCCGTTGGCACCCTGAAGGTGATGTCTGGAGACACACCATGCAGGTTTGTGACCAGGCTGCACGGATTGCCAGCAGAAACGATCTGAATGAGGCTACAACGGAATATTTGTTGTTTGCTGCCCTGTGCCATGATTTTGGCAAAGCGATCTGTACAAAATCAGATGAATCAGGGCAAATCAGCTCGCCGGGCCACAGTGAAGCCGGAATTGAGCCTGCCGGACAATTCATGCGCAAGATCGGCGCGCCGGCCCGCCTGTTTGAATATATCCGCCCACTGGTACTTGATCACATTACGCATTTGCACGGTGATCCAACCCCGAGGGCTTTACGCCGCATGGCTCACCGGTTGGAACCGGCCAGTATCGAACTGTGGGAAATGCTGGTTGAAGCCGATGCATCGGGTCGCGCCCCTGCCCCGCCATGCAGGCCTGCAGTGGAGTGGCTAGAACAGGCTATTGAACTCAACCACCATCACTCCAGTCCCCAGCCTATTGTTACTGGTAAATTATTACTGCACCTTGGTCAGACTCCGGGGCCGGATATGGGATTGGTCATCAAACAAGCATATACCGCGCAATTGGAAGGCTGCTTTGATGATGAACCATCCGCCAGAGCGTGGCTACAAAATCAATGTCGGATCCTAGGTTGAAGCTGTTATTTTACTAAGGAAGCGCTAATTAAAGCTGGTTTGATGAGGTTGCCAATCAAAATGAGCGAGTTTAAGGCAAAGATTGCAAGTAATAGCACCGCTATTGCTCAAATTTTTAACACAGAAATCGTTTATTTTGATTGCAGCATTGCGAATCATGGTTTGTTCAGCGCTTCCTTAACCGTATGATTCATGAATAATACGGGCTTGTTTATAAAAATAACAATCGTCTTTCCAGCAGGTTAAATGACTATATGCCAAAATTTCAACGCTTCTCCGATATTTCCGTCAGCGAAAAAATACTCAATAGTATTTTTCTCATTACTATTGGCATCGGCTACATATTTGCACTTTTAAACCTGTTTTACACCCATGCAGGCCGCGATGGTGAACCGGGTTTATCCGTTGATGATGTCAAAATCGCCTATTATGGGAGCCACAGCCAAACCCGGTTGGGTGCCGCCATCAATGGCCCCATGGAATCCAATCTACCGAATGCGGCAGCAAAAACCACGATTCTGGACTGGATCACTCATGGCGCGCCAGAAGATGAATTCCACGAGAAAGTTGAACCGATCATGCAGAATAACTGCATCGTCTGCCATTCCGCCGACAGCGGTTTACCCATCCCCCACTTCACGTCCTATGCCAATGTCGTCCAGCTGACTGAAACGGATACCGGCGCAACCATCCCGGCACTGGTGCGCGTATCCCATATCCACCTGTTCGGCATTGCATTCATACTCTTCTTTGTTGGTCGCATCTTCATTCTATGCGAAATGCACCCATGGTTAAAACGCATTACCGTGGTCACCCCGTTTATTTTCCTGATTGGAGATATTGCATCATGGTATTTCGCCAAAATTGTGCCGGGATTCGCCTATGCTGTGATTGGCGCAGGTGCCTTGATGGGTATTTCATTCGGCACCCAGATACTAGTCAGTCTGTATCAAATGTGGTTCTATAAATCCAGGCTGAGCACGCCCGCCATTTAGCACGGGCCAGGAGTCTGTCTGGCTTATGGCTCAGTCCGGCAGACGCCTGGTGCATTCGGTTGCCTACGATGAAGCGCAAAAAGGTATTTTGACATGAGTCTGAAAGAGATTGCGAGTCTTTTTAAATCTGAATGGATCGAAAAACAGAACGAACGCTGCCTCAATCCGAGACACCGGCTAGCGCATTGCGATGTGTGCGTCAACGCTTGTCCGCAACAAGCTATTACCATCAGTGATACTAATGTTACCATCGAGAGTATGCTGTGTAATAACTGTGGAATATGTGTCAGTGATTGCCCGACTGGCGTATTTCAGCATGAACATTTTGACAGCTTTAAACTACTTGAGTGGGCGCGTGGAAATGAAGAGATTCATATCTCCTGTCCTGCTTCCGATATATCGAATGGGGAAGTTGCAAATATTCCCTGCCTTGGCATATTGACTGAGCCATTGCTGGCTGCGTTGTACGGGCATGGCGTTGAACGTATTTATCTATATGGCATGGATGCCTGTAGCGCTTGTCCGACCCGCATTGGAAAAAATCGAATTGATGCAGTGATGCAATATTCTGACAGTAAGATCCCCGCCCTTCTGCAAACGCAAAAAACCAACGCGTCCGATGACAAAGGCGACTACCCTGATCGATTTCCGAAAAGCATCCACGCAAGCCATGAGCCGGTGCTGGGCAGACGTCAATTTTTATCCGTATTTAGCAGAAAAAGCGCTGCTGCGATCATACCGAATGCTGTCAAATACCTGATTGAGGAAAACAATATGCCGGACGCACAACCGGATATTGGCGGCGATGAACACATTTTGATGCATAAACATGTTCCGGCTATCCACCGTCTTTCTGTGATGACGCTATTTAGCGAACATAGTAAAAGCGATACATCGCATTTTCACACCATTACAGCCAATGATGCCTGTACAGGTTGCCGGATTTGCGCCGTACGCTGCCCGACAGGCGCCCTGCTCTGGCACGAGAACCCCGATGAAGCCAATCTGGAATTTCGCGCACTTGCCTGCATAGGTTGCAGACTATGCATCTCAATTTGCCCGTATGATGCGTTGAGTATGAGTACGCAAAATGATGCTGACATGCTGCGCAAGGATGCACAAACGACACTATTTCATAGCCCGCAAAAGCAATGCGCCAACTGTGGCGAACGCTTTCTTGCATACGACCTTACCAGCATCTATTGCCTGAGTTGTAACAATGAAAAAGACATGAACAAACAATGGTCGAGCTTTCGAATTACCGGCCCGAAAGATCGATAAAGGTCATAATAAAAAAACAGGTAAAAAACATTTTTATTTTTATGGTGAAAGCATATAATGCGCCGCAACATTTGATGTTGGGGTAATCGAAAGCTCAATCAGCCTGAATCACTTATGAAATATTTGCGAATATATGTCCGCCCGTGCGGATGTATAGGTTTTATGCATCCTTTCATAGCTTGAGTTGATGGAAAGGCATACTTGGTATTATCTCATATACATCAGTTGATTGCAGCAATTCCGGGAGTTTATTTTGTCTGAACGCGTCTATGGTTTTAATGGTGTTTCTCCGGGCCTGGGGAAGAAAGATCGCAAACGTTATGCAATGGTAGTGGATCTGCGCCGCTGTACCGGTTGCAATGCTTGCACTGCAGCCTGTAAATCGGGTTACGATGTACCGCTCGGTGATTGGCGTATGTGGGTGATGGAAGCTGAAGTTGGAGAATTTCCCAACACCAAGCGACAGGTATTACCCCGTTTGTGCAACCAGTGTGACCAGCCATCCTGCGTGCGTAACTGCCCGACCAAAGCCACATTCAGGCATCCGGACGGTTTTGTGTTGCAACGCTATAATCGTTGCATTGGTTGCAGGACATGCATGGTCGCCTGCCCGTACAATGCACGTCATCTGTTGACCAACCATCGTCGTGATAAACGTAACCCTCGCAACGTGGCAGATAAATGTGATTTCTGCATCGTGCGCGTCACACGCGGACTCGCACCTTTATGCGTATCTTCCTGTACCGGCGGCGCCATGATTTTCGGTGATCGCAACGATCCAGACAGTGAAGTTGCACGCATGATCCGGGATAACAAGACATTCACGCTGCGTCCTGAATCGGGCAATGAACCCCAGGTATTTTATATCGGTATGGATGGGCGTATTGCCGATCCGGAATTCGCTTTCCACAATCGCAGCGAACAAGTGCACCACCGTGAAAACACCTTTAAGCGTGATAATGAACTGGGTGGCGAACTGGGCGGTGACATCATTGATACCGAAATGGATTTTATTGGTTTAATGAAACATATCGGTCGAAACTTCAAATCATTTTTTGGCGCTGCGCCGGAAAAATTCTTCAGAGGGCTCTTCTAACATGGACGGTCAACTTATTGCCAATGTCTATCATCATGAATACTGGGGATTCCCCATTGCGTTGTACTTCTGGCTGGTTGGTGGCTCGGCGGGATCTTTTGTAATCAGCTCTCTGGGCTGGGTATTCGGTATCAAAAAATACAAACCGATTGCTTTCTTTGCCTCTAATTTTGCGACAGGCCTGTTGATGATTGTACCGATCTTGCTCATTGTCGATCTGGGTAAACCGTATCGATTCTTTCATCTGTTAATGATATCCAGCTTTAGCCATTGGTCTGCACCGATGGTTTGGGGCGCATTTTTCATCCTGAGTTATCCAGTCGGCATGATGATTTACAGCTATTTCGTGTATAAGAAAGATCCCAAATGGGCGCGTATCTTCGGTATTCTCGCCGTTGTTCTAGCCATCTGCACGCATTGGTACACCGGCGTGGTAATGCAGTTGAATCCGTCACGTATCCCGAACCATGATTCCGCTGCGCCCATACTGTTTCTGACAGGCGCTTATGTATCGGGTATCGGGCTGCTGATTGTTTGCATGTGGATACGCAACAAGTTTGCCGGACGACAGATTGTGCCTGAAGATTTACTTATCAGCATGTCGCGTCTGATGCTCTATGGCATTGTCTTTGATATGTTCTTGCTATTGAATGACTTCCTGCAAGCCACCTATGGCACAGGTGAAGATCATACGATGCTGTACGATGTCTTACTCGGCGTGTTCCGATGGCCGTATCTCTATCTGGAGCTGGTCTGGGGTCTGTGGATACCCCTTGTCATTCTGCTACTTCCAAAAATCAGACAGAATATATATTGGGTGCTTGCCGCTTCTTTTATGTGCGCTACCGGTATTTATGGCATGCGTATCTGGTGGGTGATGGGTACAACATATTATCAGGGGCACTTCTAAGATGAGCAACGAACAGAGTAAAACGACACGTCGTCAGTTTTTCAAGGGTAGCGCCGCCACCATCGCCGCCGTAGGCGTGGCCAAACAGGCCGAAGCCATGGAGTTTGAGCTGGGTAATCACTCCTATAATTATATCAAACGCGGCGAAGACAGAAAACGTATCTTCTCCTGCTCGCCGGTCACCCCGCACGACAACCCGGTTGAAGCATGGGTGGAAGATGATGCCATGACTCCGGTCAATCCGCTGACCGGTAAACATGAGCCGCAGGTAGTTGAAATTTCCGGCATTACCGAATCCGTGCGCAGTCGTGGTAGAGTAAGCGCCGCCGAAGTATCCGCATGGTTGCAGCTGACTGACGGTGATCGCATCCTTAAACCTTTGAAGCGCACAGGTAAACGCGGCGCTGGTCAGTGGCAAGAGATTTCATGGCAACAAGCCTCGAAAGAGATTGCCGAGGCAGTCAAAAGCAATCCGCCGGAAGCCGTTGCGCTGCTGCATGGCAAGGATACCAGCGCAGGTGCCTGGCAACATTTTCTACATACGCTGGGCTCCAACACCAGCATTGACCTGGATGGCTCTTTCAACCACAAAGCGGCATGGCAGGCGATGTGGAATGCACCGGACTGTATCCCTGATCTGGCACATACGCATTACATCCTGAATTTTGGCAGCAACTTTCTGGTTACCTATCCGGATTATGCCGCCGAGGCCATGGACGGGCGCGTGATGCGTCGTGCCAAAATTGTCAGTTTCGATCCGCGCTGTTCCAAAACAGCCGGGTTATCGGATGAATGGATTCCTGTTAAGCCGGGTACAGATGGCGTAGTGGCGCTGGCTATGGTGCGTTATCTATTAAAGAAAGACTGGGTGGATAAAGAGGCCATCCAAAAATATAGCGATATCAGCATAGAAACCCTGGAAAAAGCTGTCAGCAAATACACACTGGAACATGCTGAGTCCGTTTCCGGTGTCCCTGCCCTGAGTATTCGCCGGGCAGCACGTGAGTTTTTTGAAAGTAAACGCGGTTGTGTAGTCATTGGCGCGGGTGTGAGTGAACATACCAACGGTTTTGATGCTGTACGCGCTTTGAGTCTGTTGCCGCTGGTGACCGGCAATATTGAAACACAAGGTGGTAATTGTCTACCCAGAACCATCGAACTTGGCGCTTTAACGCCGGCTCCGGATATGCAAAAGGAAAATCCGGTAACCCACCCTGCAATGTTTCCGCTGCAAGTGGGGAAAACCTATCCGGTCAACGTGTTATTTCACTACAACTGCAATCCTGCCTTTGATGCCACCGGCTCCGCTTTATGGCGCAAAACCTTAGCCGATGAAAACACTATTCCTTTCATCGTGTCCATTGGCACATTCAAGAATGAAACGGCAGAACTGGCCGATATCTTTCTGCCTGAAGCGCACTGGCTGGAGCGTAATGAGCCGGTGCAAAGCAAGCACTGCCTGTTGCCATGGGTCGGGCTGCGTCAGCAGGTTGTGAAAGCACCCGCTCAGGCCAAAGAACTACGCGTTGCCCTGCGCGATATTATTACAGCCATCGGTGATCCGGGCATGGCCAAATTCTGGCAATTTCGCGACACCAAAACATGGATGGGAAAACAGCTGGATGGCATTGCCGGCCTGAAAAAAGATGGCGGCTGGAAGCTGATGGCCAAGCATAGTGGTTTCTGGCCGATTTATGGTTACCTGCATCCGGAGAAGCGACGCATTGTTGATGAACAGGGTGAAGAAGTGATGCCTGAATATGGCAAACCGGCGCACCTTACATTAACTCCCTTCCCGCATTGGCAAGTGGCAGCCGATACTCAACATGATGAACATGAGTTGACGCTGGTTATTCACGCTTCCGATTATCATGCCGATGATGCTTCAGCCAATAACAAGATTATTGCCGAAGCCAGTCTGGCCAACCACCTGTTAATGAATTATGCCAAAACGGTTGAATTAAAGCTGAAAGATGGTGATCTGGTACGTGTTACCTCCAGCATCGGCTATCTGGTGACCCGCGTACGCGTAACCCAAATGATTCGTCCTGAAGTGGTCGCCATGCACCGCGATGGAGGGCATTGGAGTATTGGTAACGTTGCATCAGGCTCGGCCGGGCCGAAACATGCTGTTTTCCATGCCAATACAGATAATGATATCAATCATAACCTCTGGTGGGCTGATATGGGCGTACACCCGACAGACCTGATTCCCCCCCTGTTCGATGCGGCAGGCGGCGGCGCTCTGGCTACAGCTGTCAGTATCGAAAAGGCGCATGCGAATGATACTTACGGTGAAGTGCACGTGGATAAAACAACATTGGCGGCAGCCGGTCGACAGACATTGAAAGGGGTTCAATCATGACAAAGAAGCGTCAGATTATCATTGCAGGCGGCCTGTGCGTCGTCGGCCTGATTTTTGTGCTGCTGGCAGGCAAGGTTGGTGTCGTGCAGATACCGGGCGTGCATTCGCTTTTCCAGTCGGCGGGTACATGCAGCACTTGCCATGAAACGTGGTATGACGAAACAAGTTATGCCTTCAATCCGAAAGGGAACAAGGAAAAACCATTTGGTGTCACCATCGGTTGTGCTGAATGTCATCCTATTCAATATGAAGAATACAAGATGTCCGCCATGGGCAGCAGCAAGAATCCGCTCAAGCCAGGCTGCGTTAATTGCCATGATAATCCGCATTCGGTATTGCGCTGGTTTAAACATATGTATCTGGCCGATCAGGGTTGGAAAGATGTTCAAATCGCCCTGCGTGACCGCGATTTTTACGATCATGTGTTAACACCTCGACTGACCAAAAAAGAGAGAGCGCGATTTATTGAAACAGATAGCCGCACCTGTAGAGAATGCCATACGCGTGCTGATCATCAGCAGTATTTCAAGGGCTCCATCGGGTTGTTCAAGGCTGACATTGCTCCCCACCAACAGATGAAGAAGGAAGGGTTGACCTGTGTGCAATGCCATAAAAATCTAACCCATAATCTGTCTGTGCCAGCCACTTGGGGTGCCAAACCGACCAAGGCGGAACAGGGTGATCTGAAAGCAGGCGAGGACAAGTCGGAAAATTGCGCCGGTTGCCATGGATCGGGCGGCAATAGTGAAATGGGCATGTTCCCGAGTCTGTCAGGACTTGATCCCAACTATATCTTCCTGCAATTAAACGCCTTCAAGAAAGGTATGCGCAAGAATGAGATGATGCAGGGCATGGTTGAAGATATGTCCGATCAGGATATGGCCGATCTGGCAGCGTATTTCAGCCGCCAGATTCGCAAGCCTGCTCAACCCATACCACATGTTTTGAGCCTGAAACAACGTGCCAACCTGGAGAAAGGACAGACTCTTTACCGAGCTAATTGCGCTCGTTGTCATGGATTGACCGGCAAGGGACAGGGGATTTTCCCGGCTCTGGCTGGCCAGCATTCCGAGTATATTCAGGCTCAGATTGATGCATTCAAGTCAGGAGGCAGGGGTAATCACTCCGTCATGCTGGATATTGTCAAAGACTTGAAGGATGGCGACCTCGAACTGATTTCAGGTTATTTGGCCGGGGTTCAATGACAGCTAAAATTATTCCTATCCTGTCTGAAGGCGAGGCGGCCGCGAGTTCAGGGTTTACCCATGCCTCATTGCGCATCTTTCAGGTATTTGTCAATGTCGAGGGAGTTCGCGTACCGATCAGACACCCGGTGCTGAATATCATCCCGTGGCGTTTACGTCCCAGCAAGATATTCGGGTTTTACTCTGTACTGATGCTTGCCGCTGAAGTGGATACCCGGCCTCCTATGCTGTTATCCATGGCGACAGAGGTATTGGCGGAAGAATTTGCAGGTATGAGTAAAACCTCCCCCGATGACTGGCAAACAAAAATGGAGCAATGGCGTGAAGTAGGGTTAGCGCCGCCGATGTTCCAGCAGACAGGCTGCATTGAAGACGGCTGGGGCGCGGCATGGTATGAACTGGGTGATGAAAAGGCCAAGAGCCAGCGGTACCGTTTAACCAAAATCCGCCTTTGGAATGGAAGGCGGGCCAAACCAAGACAGTCAAAAAAATTGCAACTGGAACAATACGACCCTGACAAAAAGAAAAAATCAGCCAATGAGTAAATAATTTGACGCGATCCAGTTCTCCAGTACCCCCCCCATGGGGGTAAATGATTCCACCTTGTAACAGCGACTGAATTATTTACCGTTCGCCTGAAATGAAAACAAACAAAAGTAAAGGAGATCACTATGAATAAACTTATTGCAACCACGATTGCAGCCAGCGCTGCATTGACCATGGGCATGC
>CAZUVA010000010.1:0-16941 GCA_964622755.1 uncultured Zetaproteobacteria bacterium | reverse complement strand
GAATCATGAAAATAAATGCCTGTAACAATCCGATAAACAGATGGAATATCGTCCAACCCAAGCCCACAAAGAAGCCAGCCACCATACCAACCGGGCCGCCGCTCAAAAGCAGGAATGCAATCAGCAGGAAAATCACTTCGCCGGCAAACATATTACCGAACAATCGAAACGACAGACTCAGGGGCTTGGCGATCTCCTCCACAAGCTTCAGGATGAGATTAATCGGCATCACGATCGGCTTAAGAAATCCTGGCACCAGATTGGTAAACGGCTCCATCACCAGCTCTTTCATAAAATGAACCGGCTTTAGTTTGAACTCGTAATACAATACCAGCACGAAAACTGATACCGCCATAGCCGCAGGCAGGTTTAAATCATTGGTTGGAACAGGGCGGAAGTGCGGAACGCCAAACAAGTGAGCCACATTGCCAATCAGGAAGGCCGGCAGAATGTCAATGGTATTAACCAATGCGATAAAGACGAAAATTGTAAATGCTAATGGTGCAATTAACGGGTTATGAACCGGGAAATTATCTCTCACCGTATCTTCAACAAAGCCAACCACTGACTCCATGAAGTTCTGTGCACCGGATGGCGCACCTTCCACAAGCTTACCCTTTAACCACAGTGCAAACACAAACATGGCACCGGCCACAACAATAGAGACCAGCATGGTATCAAGATGGATTTGCATAAACGGGTTGGATTCATCAAATTTGATGCTCCAGTAATGCAGGTGGCCTGCAATTCCGCCCTCGTGACCCTGTTCAGCCAAAACCCTCTCCTTGGTATCTTTACCTACATTTTCTTCTGATTATTCTGATCACGCCCTAAGCCAACCAGTGCAACCATAAATACAACTGCCTGTGCTATAAACATCCCCGCTGCAACCAGCAACAGATGAAACCCGAGCAGATGCGCCAGCAGCAACCCCGCTATCAGCGAGACAAACCGGATTGCGGCCCCTGCATACAATGATCGCTGTCCTGCCTCAATTGACAGACCGCCTGTCTTTGCAAGACGACTAGCCAACCAATAGCCATTTGCCGTCATTAGCACCACACCGAACACATAAGACAAGGCGTATTCAATCCGGCCAACAACCAACAGCACCAACAAACCGAAAAATCCTGCTACCAGTTGCATTATAAAAATACGCTTCAGTACAGCATTTTCTTCCTGAAACATCAGCATCCTGGATGAAAGATATAAGATTGACGTGAGCTAATCCCTATCCCCTCTGCTCGTTCGAGGCGCAGTATAGCGGCGCAGCCATTCATTTTCAACTGTCACTTTCAACCGGAATTTCCACTACATGGTGATGAAACCTGTGCGTATATCATGCTAACTGTTGAGCAGTGAATTACACCAGTCCGGCCACTGCCTGCTTACATAAATCTATCAGCGGATCCGGGTAAATGCCCAGGGCGACCACTGCAATCGCAGTGATCAGCACGGTTACCTGCATCAACCGACTTTCATCAAAATTAAACGCTACCCGCTCCTCATCAAAATAAATATATTTGACTACACGGATGTAATAGAAGGCACCGACGGCTGAAAACAACAGGGCATATAACACCAGATACAGATGGCCGGCTTCGACAGCAGCGATAAAGACCACGTATTTGGCCCAAAATCCGCCCAGAAACGGAATACCAGCCAACGAGAACAGCAGCAAGCCCATGGCCAGCGCATAGCCGGGTCGCACTTTTGACAAGCCGGCAAAATCATCGAGAAGTTCGCCCTGAATCCCCTCTCGACGCATCAGAATAATAATAGCGAATGCGCCCATGTTCATAAATAGATAAATCGTCAGATACACCATAATGCCGGCATAACCGTCCGTATTGGCGGCAATCAACCCCAGCATCACAAAACCGACATGACCGATGGTGGAATAGGCCAGCATACGTTTAATATTACGCTGCGCGATAGCAGCCAGATTACCTACTGCCATGGTCAGCACAGCCAACACGGTAAGAATCATGGTATATTCATGTTGCAGCGACGGCATGGCATCGGCCAACACACGCACGAAAATCACAAATCCAGCCACCTTGGGGCCAACCGACATAAATGCAGTCACCGGCGTAGGCGCGCCTTCATAGGCATCCGGCGTCCACATATGAAACGGTGCCATCGACACCTTGAATGCCATGCCGGCAATAATGAATACCAGACCCAGCAATACTGCGCTGCTCGCATGGCCTTCCGAGCCGGAAAGGGCCACGCCTATGGTATTGAAATCAAAACTGCCTGTTACCCCGTAAATGAAGGTAATGCCATACAGCAGCATGCCCGAGGATAGCGCCCCCAGAATAAAATATTTCAGCGAGGCCTCGCTCGAACGCAGTACATCTAGCTGATAACCGACCAGCACGTACACGCACAACGCCATCAACTCCATGCCCAGATACATGATGATGAAATTATTAGCTGAAGCCATCAACATCATCCCCAGCATGGCAAACAGCATCAGCACATAATATTCACCCAGATGCTGCTCATCTTTCATATAGTGAATCGACATCACCATGCCGAATGCCGTACCCAGACAAATCAGCACCTTGGCCAATACGGCAAATTGATCGAGTACGAAGAAGCCGTAAAAGGCCACGACAGTCTCGGGCATCATTACTTTCACACTTAGCAGCGCTGCCACTAAACTGGTCGCAATTGAGGCATAGGCCGTAATGGCCTTCTTGTCTTTTTCGATAAACAAATCAATCAACAACAGCGCCATGGCGGCGATTGCCACAAATATCTCCGGCATCAGTGCAAACAGATGCTCGGGGAAGGGGAACGGGAATACTACATTGGCCATTTAATTATCATTCTCCTCTTCATGCTCAATGGTCTCAATGATGAACGGCATCAAGCAAAGGCGCCGCCTGCACCAGAGCTTGCGCCGCACCCAGTTTCGATGTCGTCGCCTGGTCAACCAAATGCGTAACCGATGCATGCAATACATCCAGCACCGGCAGTGGATACAACCCCAGCCAGACCACCAGCAATATCAACGGTACAAAATAACCGAATTCACGCATGCTCATATCGTTCATTGATTTCACTGAATCCTTAACCAGATCGCCGAATATCACGCGCTTATACATCCACAACGTATAGCAAGCCGACAATATAACGCTGGTCGCTGCGCCAATCGCCACCCACTTGGTCGACACTGACAAATGCGCCTGCGCCACCGTCGATGCATCGAAAGTGCCCATCAATACCATAATTTCGGCAACGAACGCTGATGCACCCGGCAATGCCACATTGGCCATGCAGAACAACATCATCACAGCAGCAAAGACCGGCATCACATTGACCACGCCACCGTAATCGCCAATTTCACGCGTATGCAGACGATCGTACATCACGCCGACGCATAGAAATAAGGCGGCAGCCACAAAACCATGCGAGATCATACCGAAAATCGCGCCTTCCAGCGCCACCTGCGTAAACATGAATGTTCCCAACGTCACAAAGCCCATGTGGGCGATCGACGAGTAGGCGATCAGCCGCTTCATGTCCGTTTGCATCATGGCCACCAGCGAAATATAAATAATGGCGATCATGCTGAGCACGACGACAAAGGGAACGAAATACTGCGAGGCGTCCGGCAACATCGGCAGTGAAAAACGCAAGAATCCGTATGCACCCATCTTCAACAGAATGCCAGCCAGAATGACCGAGCCTGCCGTCGGCGCTTCGGTATGCGCATCCGGCAACCAGGTATGCACCGGCCACATCGGCACTTTCACCGCAAAGGCAATAAAGAAACCAATCCAGATCCAGAACTGCCAGGTGAAATCAAACGGGTAATCCATAAATGCCAGAATACTGAACGTGTGCCCAGCCTTGAAGTACATGGCTAGCACGGCAATCAGCATCAACACGGAACCGGCCAACGTATACAGGAAGAACTTCAGCGTCGCATAAACGCGATTTTTGCCGCCCCATATACCGATAATCAGATACATCGGAATCAGCATCGCTTCCCAGAAGAAGTAGAATAAAATCGCATCGAGTGCACAGAATACGCCGATCAGCGTCGTCTCCAGCACCAGAAATGCAATCATATATTCTTTCACGCGCGTCTGAATACATTCCCATGCCGAGACGATACAAACGATGGTCAATAAACTGGTCAGCAGAATAAACGGCATCGAAATGCCATCCACGCCCAGTTGATAATTCACATTGAAGGTTGCAATCCACGGGTGCAATTCTTCAAACTGCATATGTGCGGTCGTCGTATCAAATTTTAACGCCAGCGGCAATGTGACCAGAAACGTCGCCACCGATACGCCGAGGCTGGCCCAGCGCACCGCATTGTCGCCACGCACAAACAACCAGATTACCAACGCGCCGAATGTCGGCAGGAAGATACTCAGACTGAGAATCGGAAAGTCCAAAACGTTATGCAATTCCATTCCCGTCCCCTTACGCCTTCAACATCAGATAGGTCAGCATACCGAATACGCCGATCACCATGGCAAATGCATAATGATATACAAAGCCGCTTTGCATCACGCGCATGCGCGCCGCACCCGACTTGATTGAGTCGACAATGCCGCCGTGAATCATGCCCTTGTCAATCATATCCAGATCACCCTTCTGCCACAGCATGGTGCCCATACGCTGCAACGGCAGCATAATGAAGCGCTCATACATTTCGTCCCAATACCATTTATTGAGCAGAAACTTGTGCAGCGCCGGTGAAATTGCCACCATTTTAGCCGGCAAGGCGGTTTCGCGATAATACATCGCATAAGCCAGCCCGATGCCACCCGCCGCCAGCCAGAATGGCATCGTAAGCAGGAAGTGGAACATGCCATGGCCTTCGCCTTCTTCCGCCAGCATCATCAATGGATTATGCGCATCAAGCACAAACAGCGACGTGCCGAAATAACCGTTCACCACTTCAGGGTTAGCGATATCCAGCACCAGCACGCCCCATGCACCTGATACCAATGCCCCGAGTGCCAGAATCATCAACGGAATCGTAATCACTTTCGGAGACTCGTGTACATGCGGTTTCGTAGTCGCCGGTACGCGGTCGGAATTATGGAAGGTCAGGAAAAACATGCGGAAGGTATAAAAGGCCGTCATAAATACTGCGGACAAGACAGCAAAGGATGCAAAATCCCCAATCCAGCCCATCTCGCGCACCATGGTCGCTTCGATAATCAGATCTTTCGACCAGAAACCGGCGAACGGAGGAATACCGGCCAGCGCCAATCCGGCAATGAACATGGTGATATAGGTAATCGGCATATATTTACGCAATTGCCCCATCTGGCGGATATCCTGATTGGCCATCACGGCATGAATCACCGAACCCGCCGCCAAGAACAGCAGAGCCTTGAAGAAGGCATGCGTCATCAGGTGGAAAATACCGACCGAATAAGCCGATACGCCGCAGGCGACAAACATATAACCCAGCTGCGAACAGGTGGAATAAGCAATCACGCGCTTGATATCGTTCTGCACCAGACCAATCGTGGCACACATCCATGCGGTAATTGCACCGACCAGCGTAACTGCCGCCAGCGCGGTATCGGAGAATTCAAACATCGGCGAACAACGCGCTACCATAAATACGCCGGCAGTTACCATCGTGGCGGCATGAATCAGGGCGGAAATCGGCGTCGGGCCTTCCATTGAATCAGGCAACCAGACATGCAGCGGCACCTGACCGGATTTACCCATCGCACCGACAAACAGCGACAGGCAGATGAATGTAATCGCCGTCATCTCCCAGCCCATAAAGTTCAGCACATGTCCCTGCTGTACAAAATCCGGCACCATGCCAAATACGGTACGGTAATCGAAACTGCCGAAATAATACCAGATCGCCAGCACGCCGATCAGGAATCCAAAATCGCCGACGCGGTTGACAATAAACGCTTTTAGAGCCGCAAAATTGGCGCTTTCACGCTTGAACCAGAATCCAATCAATAGATACGATACCAGCCCCACCGCTTCCCAGCCGAAGAACAGGGTGAAGAAATTGTTACCCATCACCAGCACCAGCATGGAGAAGGTAAAGCCGGAAATATAAGAGAAGAAACGGCTATAACCCGGATCGCCGTGCATATAACCAATGGTATAGATATGCACGCAGGCGGATACGACGGTCACCACCACCATCATAATGGCGGTCAGTTGATCGATCATCATGCCCACAGGCACGACAAATTCATGGGGGTTCGCACCGAAACCGGGAGAAATCATCCATGTCCAGAAATTGCCGTAGAAACTGGCGCCAGCCAGCACCTGCATAAAAACATGCACCGAAAGCAGGGCGGAAATTATCACGCTGGCAGAGGTAATCGTATGCGACAATTGCTCTTTCAGAGCCCAGCCGAACATGCCGACTATCAGGGCAGCCAGCAACGGCAATCCGGGGATGGCCAGCAATTCGGTCGTGTTCAGCATTATTGCGGTCTCTTGCACGAGTCCCCTCCCCTAGCCTTGCAACGTGTTGATATCTTCGGTTTCAATCGAGCTGCGCAGGCGATGGAAATTCACCAGAATCGCCAGACCAACCGCTACTTCACACGCCGCTACCGTCAACACGAAAAAGACAAATATCTGACCCGATATGTCATTCAAAAAATGTGAAAAAGCCACCAGATTAATATTTACAGCCAATAGCATCAGCTCAATGCACATCAGAATGGTGATGACATTCTTGCGGTTCAGGAACAGGCCGATGACGCCAAGCGAAAACAACGCGGCGGCGACAATCAGGTATTGTGATAATCCAACCATTACATCCTCACCTTGCGCACACGGTCTTCACGTCGCACTTTCACCTGCGCCGTAATATTCTGGTATTTGGCATCCTTGCGGGCGCGAATCGTCAACACAATCGCTCCCACCAGCGCCACCAGCAAAATAATCGCTGCAATTTCAAATCCGAGCAGGTATTTCGTGTATAGAATCTGGCCGATTTGTTCGGTATTGTTGATTTGCTGACCGAGATGTTCGGCAGTCGCTTTCGCACCCTGCGTAAAGACACCGGAGCTGGATGCAGCAATGAATTCAACCAGCATCAGCACAGCAATCATGCCGCCCAACGGCAGATACTGGAGCATGCTCTCTTTAATCTTCGACACATTTACTTCCAGCATCATAATCACAAACATAAACAGCACCATCACCGCTCCGACATAAATCAGAATCAGGATAATGCCCAGAAACTCCGCATCGAGCAGAAAAAACAGACCGGCCGCATTAAAAAAGCAGAAGATTAAAAACATCACCGAATGCATGGTATTACGCGCCAGCACTACGCCAATGCCAGAGACGATGGCCAGCCCTGAAAACAGGTCAAAAAATGCGGTTTCGAGCATTACCCCTCCCTACCCTTCATCAACTGTAGCGCGCATCAGCAGCAAGATTCGCTGCAATCTGCGGTTCATATCGATCACCATTGGCCAGCAACATATCCTTGGTGTAGTACAGTTCACCACGCGTTTCAGTGGCATATTCGAATTCCTGGGTCTCGACAATCGCATCGACCGGGCATGCTTCCTGACAGAAGCCACAGTAAATACATTTGGTCATATCAATATCGTAGCGCGTCGTGCGGCGAGAACCGTCATCGCGTTCTTCCGATTCAATCGTAATGGCCAGCGCCGGACATACCACTTCGCATAATTTACAGGCGATACAACGTTCTTCGCCGGACTCATAACGGCGCAGCGCATGCAGGCCACGAAAACGCGGCGACAGCCATGTCTTCTCTTCCGGATATTCAATCGTGATTTTTTTCTTGAACAGGTATTTGCCTGTGACGGACAAGCCAATCAGCAGTTCCCACAAAAACCAGGTCTTAAACGCACGTTTCAGCATCTGATGTCTACCTCCACGCAATCACCTCCACGGCAGCCAGAAGTTGATGATGCCATCAAGTCCCGGCGTATAAATGAACAGACCGACCACAAAAATCCAGCCCAGCGTCCACGGCAAGAATATTTTCCATCCCAGCCGCATCATCTGATCGTAACGATAACGCGGGAACGTGGCGCGAAACCAGATGAATACAAAAATCAGGAATGCAGTTTTACCCAGCAGCCAGAACGTGCCCGGAATAATATCGAGGGCCGGAATCGGCGCATACCAGCCACCCAGAAACAGAATCGAAGTCATCAGGGAAATCAGAATCATGGTGCCATATTCGGCCAGCGAGAATGTAGCGAACCACATGCCGGAATACTCAACATGATAACCGGCCACCAGTTCTTCAGTTTCAGTCAAGTCGAATGGCGTACGACCCGCTTCAGCACAGCCGGAGATAAAAAAGACCAGCAAAATCGGGAACAATGGAATCATATACCAGTGCAGAATACCGCCTGCCTGTGCATGTACGATGTCAGCCAGGTCGAGCGATCCGGCCAGCATCATCACGGTAACGAGGCCGAAACCCATGGCGATTTCATACGAAATCATCTGTGCTGTCGTACGAATCGAACCCATGATCGGATATTTGGAGTTGGATGCCCAGCCCGCCATCAGGAAGCCGTACACCGACAATGATGAAATCGCCATAATGTACAACAAGCCCACATTCAAATGTGCAATCGCCATCACATGCGGAGTATCCCACAGACCGAACAAGGATGTTTCCCCAAACGGTACCACCGCAAAAGCAACCAGGGCAGGCGTCAAAGCCAGAATCGGCGCGCCGACAAACAGTAATTTGTTGGCCTTAGCCGGAATAATGGTTTCTTTCAAAAACAGTTTCAAACCATCTGCCAACGGCTGCAACAAGCCGGCAGGGCCAACGCGATTACAACCCTTACGAACCTGAATCCAGCCAATCACGCGACGTTCAAAATAGGTAATATAAGCAACGGACAATGCTATCGGAACAGCAATCGCAAGGATTTCGAGCGCCCAGATTCCGGCTTGAATAGCCATATCTATCCCACTCATTGCCTCCCCCCTTTAATGGAAGCAGCAGTAACATCCGACAAATCTCCGCCCACACCCCGCTTGGCTACAAACAGCACGCCGGGGCTTACATCTTCACGCACGCCAACGTGATAAACAGCCTCCCCGAGGAATGTGCACACCGTATGTTCACCCGAAGAAACATCCAAACCGGCTAAGGTATCCGGGTGCACCAGCACATCATCCATGGCATGAATAGAGCCTGCCTCACTAAGCAGTTCGGATGCACGTGCCCACATACCTTCGCGGTAGAATGAGTAACGGCTGACCACATCCAGGGCAAACTTATCAGCTGATTTAGCTGGAACAATCTCAATGCCTTTATTTCGAGCCGGCGCAATTAGCACACTATCCTGCTCGGAAGCATCCCATGCGGCAGCCAGTGCCGGCATGCGCTGACGTGTCACATCTCTCAATTCCGTCAGATTGACGATAGGCACTTCACCACCCATCACCTGAATCATGCGCATCATCACCTTCCACAATGGCCGTTCCTGCCCCAGTGATTTAATCGGATTACTGGCCACGCGAATACGACCTTCCATGTTGACGAATGCACCTTCGATTTCCGAATAGGCTGCCGCAGGCAACTGTACCGATGCATATTCGGAGATCTGTCCTGCAATTGCTCCTACCTGCACCAACGGTACTTTTGCAAGTGCCGCTTTGGCCGCCGTCGGAAACAGCCCGTCACCGACCGGATCGCTGCCTACCAGTATCAACGCATCCAGTTCACCTGCCGATGCTGCTGCAAACAATTCGCCGGCACTGGCGCGCACATCACCGAATATTGTAGCCAATACCTGTGTATTCATGCCTTCCGGAATCAGATTACGGCCATCATTGCCAACTTCGGCATGACCACAGGCGCGCATCAACAGATCCAGTCCGTTTATCAGTGCGGCCGCATCCTCATGTGAACGAATCTCTTCACCCACCAGCAAGGCACAGGAATCGGACATCAGCGAATCAGCCAACACTTTGCCCGCTTCATGACGTCCGGACACTGCCTTCAGCCAGCTTTCGAACCCGGCTGCAGTTTTACCCAGATCCCGAACCTGTTCCATGGCACGAGCAATCACGGCTGCCCAGTCACGCGGGCGAATAATAGCATCACTGCCGAGTTCCATATTGGTACGATAATTCATGGCGCCAATTCGAGATACAGGCTTGCCGGCGCGTCCACGCTTGCGCAGGCGCTGCATCAACAGCGGCAAACGCTGTCTGAGATCACAACCCAGTACTACGACCTGATCGGCATCAGCGATCTCGGCCGTGGTCATGGAAAAACCTTCTTCAAATGCAAAAACACGCATATCGCGCCGATGCAGGTCATAAGCGACCCTGGCATCCGGGAACAAGGCATCGCGCATCAAACGAATGGCTGTCTGCCCTTCCACACTCCAATCCGGCGAAAACAGAATACCCACACGTTTATCTTTCAGCAATTCAGATGCTCTGACAAAGGCATCGCCCCAATCCACACTAAGCAGTTGATCGCCAGAACGCACTTTCGGAGACAGGATTCGATGATCCGAACGGAATGCATCGTAAACATAACGTCCGCGATCACATATCCACGGTTCCGGGCTGTTTTCAATTGGCTGAATCCGCATCACCTCATCGCCACGTGATTCAATCTGAATATCACAGCCATTCGGGCACTGTGTACAGGTACTATGATGGCGGGTCATTTCCCATGGACGGGACACATCATGTGATGGTTTGTCGAGCAAGGCACCAACCGGGCATACATCAGGCAAATTGCCGGAAAGTTCCGATTCCAGTGCTTCTTCAACAATGCCGGTAATTGTCATATGATCGGAACGATTCAATATACCGATATCGCCGGTGCCGGCCACCTCATCAGCAAAGCGCACACAACGGGTACAGTGAATACAACGGGTCATGCAGGTATTCACAAACGGGCCCAGATCATAATTGACGACGGCACGTTTGGGTTCGGCATAGCGACCCTTGGAGGCCCCATGCTCAACAGCATAGTCCTGCAATTTGCAGTCACCACCCTGGTCACAAACCGGGCAGTCCAGCGGATGATGAATCAACAAATATTCCATCACCATCTGACGATCTTTTTCCAACATTTCAGTTTGGGTTTTGACTTTCATGCCTTCAGAAACCGGCGTACAGCAAGATGCCGCCGGTTTTCCCCAACCCTCAACCTCCACCAGACACATGCGACAATTGGCCGCAACGGATAATTCCGGGTGATAGCAGAAATATGGCACATCGACGCCATTCTCACGGCAAGCTTCCAGAATACTGGTGCCAGGCGTTACTTCGACTTCCTGATCATTAATAAATAAAGAGGTCACGCGTTCTCTCCCAGACAAGCTTGCACATCTTCAGGAAAATGTTTCAACAAAGACAAAATCGGTGCCGCAGCACCGTCAGCCAACGCGCAAATGGTGCGCCCGGCCATATGGGTGGCCGCTTCACTCAACACTTGCACATCATCTTGCGTGCCCTGTCCATTTTCAACGCGGCTCATAATCCGATCCAGCCAGCCGGTTCCTTCACGGCACGGCGTACACTGACCGCATGACTCATGCGCATAGAAATGCGCCAGTCTGCGTGTTACTGCAATCAAATCTGCTGTTTCATCCATCACAATAATCGCACCGGAACCGAGCATGGAGCCTGCTTTCATCATCGCATCATAGGTCAAAGGCGTATCGTAGTGTTCGGCGGTCAGCCACGGTGTCGATGAGCCCCCCGGAATAATGACTTTGGGTTCGCTACCATGCTGCAACCCACCACAATACTCTTCAATCAGCACTTTCAGCGACGTACCCATCGGCACTTCGTAATTGCCCGGCTTATTGACATGACCCGATACCGAGAAAATTTTGCAGCCGGTATTGTTCGGAACACCAATCGAGGCATGCCAGTCACCACCAAATTTCAATATGGCAGGAATGGTTGCCAGCGTTTCGACATTATTCACCACAGTCGGACAACCATAAAAACCTTCTACCGCAGGGAATGGCGGCTTAAAACGGGGACGACCCGGCTTGCCTTCCAACGATTCAATCAAGGCTGTCTCTTCACCACAGATATAAGCACCGGCACCACGGTGCACGGTCAGCTCCATGGAATAACCGCTGCCGAGAATATTCTCACCCAACAGGTTAGCAGCATAGGCCTCGGCAATTGCCTCATTCATCACATTGGCTTCATGCAAAAACTCGCCACGAACATAGATATAAGCATCATGCACGCCGAGCGCAAAACCGGCCATAATCATGCCTTCAATCAGTAGATGTGGATCAAAGCGCATGATATCTCGATCTTTGAATGTGCCCGGTTCGCCCTCATCAGCATTGCACAATAGATAAATTGGTTTGCCTGTATTGCGTGGTACAAATGACCACTTCAAACCGGTCGGAAAGCCAGCCCCGCCACGACCGCGTACGCCGGATGTTTTCACTTCATCAATAATTTTCGCCGAGTCGAACTTTTTCAATACCGTCGGCAGGAATGCATATGCGCCATGCTTACGCGCGACCTTCAGCGTGTTTACGTCCGGAATATTGATGCGGTCGAAACAAATCTGTTTGACCTGTTTTGGATCAGAAGGAATAGCCACTATTCACCCCCTGCCGCACGCGACTGAGCAATCAAAGCACCCATAGAATCCGCTGTCGCGTTCTCATGATATACATTATTCACCTGCACCACAGGCGCACCACAGCAAGCTCCGGCGCATTCAACTTCCGTGACGGTAAACAACCCGTCCGGCGTAGTTTCACCAACCTTGATTCCCAGCGAGTCGCACATATTCGCCACCAACTCATTGGCACCATTTAGCATACAGCCCGCACTGGTGCATACTTCCAGCAGATAGCTGCCGCATGGCTGCTCCCGAAACATGGTGTAAAAGGTCACCACTTCGCGCACCTGCATCAGCCGCAAATCCAGCACACCGGCAATCATCTTTTGCGTATCCATAGACAGATAACCGAAATCATCCTGTGCCATATGCAATACAGGCAACAGGGCGGACTGCGCGCTCGGATAGCGCTTCACCAGCGTCTCAATCTCAGCCAGTCGCGCATCACTGAAGCAAACAGAATCCGCGCTCATCGGTCAACCTCCCCAAACACAATATCCTGCGTACCCAGAATCGCCACCACATCGGCCACCATGTGACCACGGCACATATAATCCAGCGCTTCAATATGAGCAAAACCCGGCGCACGCACTTTCATGCGGTATGGCTTGTTGGAACCATCGGATACAATATACACGGCAAACTCACCCTTGGGATGCTCCACCGCCTGATATACCTCGCCTTTCGGCACGTGATAGCCTTCCTGGAAATATTTGAAGTGGTGAATCAGTGCTTCCATATCTGCTTTCATTTCAGTCCGTTTCGGACTGGTGAATTTATAATCATCCACCTTGACCGGGCCCGGATGATTCTCCAGCCATGCAATGCACTGCTGGATAATACTGTTTGATTCCAACATCTCTTCCACGCGCACCAGATAACGATCATAACAATCGCCGGTAACGCCGACAGGAATTTCAAAATCCATTTTATCATACGCATCATACGGCTGGGTCTTGCGTAAATCCCAAGGGATGCCGGAACCGCGAATCATCGGGCCGGTAAAGCCCCAATCCAGCGCCGCTTCTTTATCAACAATGGCAATATCGACATTGCGTTGCTTCCAGATGCGATTTTCCGTCAACAGGGTTTCATATTCACCCACATAGGTCGGAAAGGTGTCAGTAAACGCTTTAATTTTATCCAGTAGCCCGTCCGGCATATCCTTGGACACGCCGCCCGGTCTGAAATAAGCCGCATGCATGCGTGCGCCGCTGACTTCTTCATAAAAATCGAAAATATCCTCGCGCTCGCGAAAACAATAAAGGAATACCGTCATTGCACCAATATCCAGCGCCACCGCGCCCAGCCACATACAGTGGTTGAGAATACGCGTCAGCTCGGCATACATCACCCGGATATACTGGGCCCGTTCCGGTGCCTCAATACCCAACAACTTCTCCACACCCAGCGCATAAGCATGTTCGTTGGCCATCATAGAGACATAATCAAAGCGATCAAAATAGGGTATATTCTGCAAATAGGTTTTGTATTCAAACAATTTTTCAGTGCCGCGATGCAGCAGACCAATATGGGGATCGGCCTTTTCAACCACTTCGCCATCCAGTTCCAGCACCAGTCGCAACACGCCATGAGCAGCCGGATGCTGGGGGCCAAAGTTCAGCGTATAATTCTTAATCTCAGCCACGATCAACCCCCGGCCATGTGCGATCAATCAACACGCGATCTTCCAACTTGTTCGGGCGATACACACAACGCCACTGGGCTTCATCAAAAAACATTTCAACACGTCCTGTCAGAGGAAAGTCCTTGCGCAGCGGATGCCCTTCGAAACCATAGTCTGTCAACAAGCGGCGCAGATCCGGATGGTGATTAAAGATAATACCATACATGTCGAAAGCTTCACGTTCGAACCAGTTGGCCGTTGGCCACACTTCAGTCACCGAATCGACCAGATCGCGTTCATTGGCACCTACCTTGAGACGCATGCGCTTGTTGGCAGATACAGACAACAAATGATACACCACCTGAAACCGAGGGCTATCCACCGGCCAGTCCGGCATCTCCAACATATCCACACCGCAGATATCCATCACCTGTTCAAAAGACTGCTCGTTTTTCAAATAGTGGCAGGCATCGGCGATGCATTCGCGCGCCAGCGTAACCACAGGGCAATCCATACCCTCGTGAAACTCCAGAATCTGTTCCCCGAATTTCGCACGTAACCCGGCCACCGCAGCATTGTCGTCCGCAGCTGCATTTACACCGATATCGTCCTGTAATTTCGCTTTTGTCGCGTTAATTTCAGTCATATCAATTACCGCGCAATGGTATTGGTGCGTTTGATTTTTTCCTGCAACTGGATAAATCCGTACAACAGCGCTTCAGCGGTCGGAGGGCAACCGGGTACATAGATATCCACCGGTACAATACGGTCACAACCGCGCGTCACCGAATAAGAATAATGATAATAACCGCCTCCGTTAGCGCATGATCCCATGGAAATCACCCAGCGCGGTTCGGACATCTGGTCGTACACCTTACGCAATGCCGGTGCCATCTTGTTACACAGGGTACCGGCCACCACCATCACATCGGACTGACGCGGAGATGGACGGAACACAATACCAAAGCGATCCAGATCATAACGGGCCGCACCCGCATGCATCATCTCAACCGCGCAACAGGCCAAGCCAAAGGTCATTGGCCAGAGCGAACCGGCGCGAGCGCCATTGATAAGCTTGTCAGCAGTGGTAGTAATAAAACCCTTTTCAAGTACGCCTTCTATTCCCATTGCAAGGCTCCTTTCTTCCACGCATAAACATAACCGACCAACAGAATAACCAGAAACATCACCATCTCGACAAAACCGAACAGGCCGATCTTGTTGAGTACAATTGCCCATGGGAACAGGAACGCGCTTTCCAGATCAAAGATCACAAACAAAATGGCCAGCAGATAAAAGCGCACATCAATCTGAAGCCGAGCATCCTCAAAGGCTTCGAAGCCGCACTCATAGGCGGAGAGCTTTTCTGCATTGGGCTTCTGCTCGGACACAAAAAGCGTCAAGACCAAAGGAGCCGCCCCCATCCCAATGGCAATCAAAATAAAGATGAATATTGGTACATATTCATTGGCGAGATACTCTGCGCCCATTGAAACCCCTCCTTAATTAACACCCCTGAACCTGTCCTCGAAAACAGGGTGTGCTTGCTACCACCGGCAACCTATCTGGTCAAGTTTATGAAGACTTCTTAGCCCCCAGAAAAACTGTGCCAAAACAACATACCGTCAGGCATATTCAAGCACAGGAGAAACCTCGCCAACCTCCCGTGGACACCATGGTTATTTCACACAGATTGTTCTGCCTACCGACAAAAGCAGTGCCCGACAGGAACCGACCGTCGACCTGCCAAACCGCCTTCAGGCATCCAGTAACGAACCCACAGATTTGCAGAACAGTCTGCAGCAATTTGCGCAGGAAACAAACCCGTCCAGACCGTGGTTTCAGGATCAAACTGGCTCTTTCTTATCTCCGTATTGGCCACGTCCACACCCAAAGCGACCCCTCCTGTCACCGCCGAAGCTGTATGGCTGTTCCCACCCACCTTACGATTGCGAATACTGTCAAAGATAATGCCCGAACCACCAATGATGGCCGGAATATTGCTTGAAGCATGCTCTGTAACAGCACCTTTGCTGGCTTGCACCGGAAGTATTTTTTTACCACCGGATTGCAGCCATGCCTCCACCACGCCCGAATCCCATTTTGTGCGTGACATATCGATGCGCACATTCAGCATACCCTTGTCTGCCTGGCGCAATTCCACATCGAATATAAAACCGCCCCATTCATACTCACTTGTACATACGCCGTTATTAAAGCCCTGCCCTGCAGCTTTTCCCGTCTGCTTCCCTGCCGCACAGGAAGCCAGAACGACAAGCAGACAACACAGTAAAACTTTCCATCGTATTCGGATCATAACAATTCCCATTTTCTCTCAATCAATTCAGGGGATAACAAAATTTAACCTCAAAACCGGTAGACAATCCGACAACGAACGGGCTGTGCCATCCTATCAACTTCGAAATCGTGATACACAAAGCCTGTCTCATCCTGCTGAAAATCTAAACGCAAACGGGACAATGCTACCTCAGCCCCTAAATCGCCCCGAAACACAAAGAGCCCCCTTCGGGAATCTCTTTTGTGTATTGGCGGCGGGACTATTCGGGGCTCCTGTCCCTCCCCCTACGGGCCGGCCCGCTGGGCCGTTCAAATTTGCTATCCTGCAAATTCGTCGAACCAGAGACACTTACTCGGGTACTTCCACCAATCACAAAGGGCCACCCTACGGGCAGCCCTTTGTGATTGGTGG
>CAZUVA010000009.1:1610-17023 GCA_964622755.1 uncultured Zetaproteobacteria bacterium | reverse complement strand
AAGATATCGCCAGCGAAATGAAGGATGCCAGTGACGAAGCCTTTAGCACCAGAGCGAAAGAAATATCACAAGGGCCAAGCGCCAGCAGGGGCGGCGATCTTGGCTGGTTCAAACGGGGGGCAATGGTGCCGGAATTCGAGAAGGTGGCGTTTGCCATGCATGCCGGCGAAACCAGTGACGTTGTCAAAACGCAATTTGGCCTGCATATTATCCGTGTTGTTGCCGCCCGACATATCGACCCCAATTCTCTGCAAGCAAATCGTGACAAAATCACCCAGATTTTGGCCAATATCAAAATGCAGGAGAAGCTACCCCGCTGGATAGCCACCCTCCGGGCAGAGGCCAACATAAAATACCAGCCCTGTCCGGATGCGACAGGAACACAACCCGCCAAGTAGCCCCGGCATAAAGCACATGATTCCGGTTGTCATCACTGTCGGCGAACCGGCAGGTATTGGTTCGGACTGCATTATTCGCGCTTGGCTACGCCAGCCGGATGTATTTAATCACAGTATTATTGCCGCGCCGGCTAACTGGCTGCAAGAGCGGGCTGAACTGATTGATATCGATATTCCGATAAAGGAATACGATAACATGGATGAGGCAATCCTGAATGCATCTTCGGATTCAGTAGAGGGGTTAATATGCTGGAACCCGCTATCCTCGCATGACTCTTCTCCTGTTATCGCAGGAAACCCTTCTCAGCACACAGCCAAAGCTGTAGTCCACTGCATTGAAGCAGCTGCAAATGCGTGCCTGCATGGCAAGGCTGCCGCGTTGATCACTGGGCCGATTGAAAAAGCCGTGCTGCGTAGTGCTGGTTTTGAATTTCCCGGCCATACTGAATTTCTTGCCCATTTATCTGCCATAGCGATGCAACAACCCGACAAGCAATCAGATTTCGTGATGATGCTCGCCTCCGATCAAATTCGCGTCGCTTTGTTAACAACGCATATGGCTTTGCGTGATGTGCCTGATGCCATAAATACAAATGCAACGCTGAAATGTCTGCAAATCGTAGATCACGACCTCCGTTCCCGTTTCGGTATAGAAACCCCTCGCCTGGCTCTATGCGCCCTGAACCCGCACGCCGGTGAACAGGGCCATTTTGGTCGCGAGGAAATAGATATTCTGGCTCCGGCTGCACAACAGGCGCGTAACTGTGGCTTGAATGTAAGCAATCCGTTACCCGCCGATACGGTTTTTTCCGCCAACATAAGACAAACATACGATGCTATTGTCTGCTGCTATCATGATCAGGCTCTGATTCCTTTAAAAGCGCTGAGCTTTGGTGAATCAGTCAATATAACGCTCGGGTTACCGTTTATCCGAACCAGCGTGGATCATGGAACCGCGCTTGACCGGGTAGGTGCTGAAGATGTATCCTGTACTAGTATGCTTGCAGCCATACGAATGGCTCGTCAAATGGATGTCAACGATTAGTCGGCGGAATCCAGACAAGAAATCTACCCTAGGAGGTTCAAGTGCATATCAATCAACTTGCCGGCCAGATACTGCTCGCTTCCCCTGCTCTGGATGATCCCGATTTCAGAGATGCTGTTGTTCTCATATGTCACCATGATGCTCAGGGCTGCATGGGGTTGATTATCAATCGCCCGAGGAAAATCGATGTGTTTGAAGTCCTGCATGACCTTGGTATTTGCATGCCGGAAACCAGCCGTGATAAGCGCACACAATTACCCAGAGTCTTTGAAGGCGGCCCGATTGATGATTTCAGAGGGTTTGTAATTCACGATGGCTGGCATATCTATGAATCAACGATGCAGATCTCGCAGGAGTTGCATCTGACAGCATCAAGGGACGTACTGGAAGACCTGGGGAGCGGAGACGGGCCCGAGCATTATTTGCTTATACTCGGTTATGCCAGCTGGCAGGCCGGGCAACTGGAACATGAATTATCTAACAATGACTGGCTTGTCGCACCCGCAAGCCACCACATAGTCTTTCAGGAACCGCCGGAGGATCGTTGGGATTTCGGAGCTCGAAGCATGGGCATTGAACGCAGCCAGCTATCCAGCCAGGTTGGTCATGCATGATAAAAAGATAGCGTAGGGGAAGCACTGTTCAGCTGTATCTATAAGTGGTTGATTTGACCCTATTTAGTTAATTTCATCGATATATTGTGATGCAACACTTACATGCGTACCCGGTCACTAATCGACTGCATGAGCGGCTCACCTATATCCAGCATCAACCCCTCATCTTCGGCTTCAATCATAATACGTAATTTCGGCTCGGTTCCTGACATGCGCACATTGATCCGACCACTATTCCCCAGACGTGCCTCAGCATCACGAACAAGTTCCATGACCTGCGCATCAGCCAGCACATCCTTGCGCTCCGGCATAACAATGTTCCACATCTTCTGAGGAAATAACGTCATATCAACAGCCATATCTGCCAAGGGTTTTTCCTGCTCACTCATGGCTGAGAGCAACTGAAGTGCTGTCATCAGGCCATCGCCTGTCGTGTTATGGTCGAGAAGAATCATATGGCCGGACTGCTCACCTCCGATATTACACCCTTTGGAACGCATCATTTCCAATACATAGCGGTCACCCACTGCCGCACGGTACATGGCAAGTCCCATCCTCCCAAGATATCGTTCGAGACCCATATTACTCATTACCGTGGTAACTACGCCGCCACCACTCAAAACACCTGCGTCATTCGCATGTTCAGCTAAAATCGCAATAACTCTGTCGCCATCGACAATCTGACCATTGCTATCACATGCTATCAGCCGATCCGCATCACCATCAAGCGCCAGACCAATATCGGCACCTGATTCCGTCACACGCTGAATCATGGATTCCGGATACGTCGAACCGCATTCACGGTTGATATTATAACCATCCGGGTCGTCATGCATGCTGATCACATTACAACCCAGCTCTTGCAGAATACGCGGCGCCACATCATAGGCGGCACCATTGGCGCAATCGACAACGACTTTAAATCCATCCAACCGTATTCCGTGTGGCAGTGACCCTTTAAGAAACTCGATATAACGACCACGAGCATCATCAACACGGGCCGCTTTACCAACTTCCAGCGCTGGCGGTAATGGCGGCAATGCATCAATACATGCCTCAATTTCCATCTCAGTTTCATCGGCCAATTTGAAGCCGTCAGCTGCAAAAAACTTGATGCCATTATCGCCGGCAGGATTATGCGAAGCTGACAGCATAACGCCTGCATCAGCACGCAGGCTGCGTGTCAGATAAGCCACAGCCGGTGTTGGCACAGGGCCAACAAGCAATACATTCATACCCTGTGCAGTCAACCCCGCACACAACGCCGATTCAATCATGTAACCGGATAACCGTGTATCTTTTCCAATCAGAATATGGGGCTGATGTGACAGATGCCGCGTCAGCACATGCCCGGCGGCACGACCCAGAGTCAGGGCAAATTCAGCCGTCATCGGGTTTTTATTGACCGTGCCGCGCACACCATCCGTTCCGAAATAGTGTCGCTTCATGGTTTCTCTCCCGCCAGTGCATTGCTTTTCAGATGTGCTCTTTTCCGCAATAGAACACCCAGAACAACAATATCTACCTTGTTTTTAAAAAGCCTGATTGCCTTGCCGGACGGACTTTCAATGCCCGTTCTGGTTTCAAATGAACCCTCTTTCAGGTCAGGCCGAATGGGCGTCGTATCCACTTCGCGCAGTGCTTCCAGCCATACTTCAGGGCCAGTGAGTTCCACCTGTTGTGGTTTAATACTGATAATTTTCACCTGCCAGCCCTCAGGCAGCTCAAAATGGGCTTTCACCGGCACTGAACGCTTGACCAGCCTGTCCACCTGCAATTCAAGACGATCCGGTTGAACCTTCTCGATATGCAACCCCACCGGCAAGGATACGGATGACAATTGCGGAGCACGCTCAACTACGCCCGGCGTGGTCAAGTCGGAGGCATTAACAGGCACGGTCAAATCCTGCTGATCCAGATCCTTCAGCCGGGTTTGTAATCCATTGATAGTTACCCGAACATGATCAGGCAAGTCATTTACAATCACCATATCCGCCGGCAATCCCTGCACCTGCAACGGCACATCCATACTGACAGAGCCTTCGCCCTGACCATGTACCTGCAACCACAGGGCAATAGCGATCAATACCGCCCAAAATTGCAGGTTATATTGCCGAAACAGCGCTATATACTGATTCATCAAGCCGAGCCTGAAGCGACAGAGGCGCTCTTTTGCGATCCCGCCGTTATAGAGGAAAGACGCTGCTCAAGCGCCTGATGCAATTCCCGGCTGTTCAGAGCATCTCCCATTTGGCCGTCTTCTACCAGATGCACTTCTCCTGTTTCCTCGGACACAACAATAACCAGTGCATCAGTCTCCTCAGTCAGGCCAACAGCGGCCCGATGGCGCGTGCCGTAGTTGCCAGGAACAGCATTAGCCTGCGCTAACGGTAACAACACCCTTGCAGCGACAATTCTCCCGCCACCCACATCAGGATCAATCACCACAGCGCCATCATGCATAGGCGCATCAGTACAGAACAGCGACTGAATGATATCCGGTCGCAATGGTGCATCCATTTCTACACCTGAATCAAACAAATGCCTTAAACCGGTATCACGTTCAATCACAAACAGGCCACCCCAACCGCGGTGAACCAGTGAAAAGGCTGATTCGACCATCTCATCCAGTAACGCTTTACCAGGCTCATTTCCACCAGACAGCGGATTAATTGCCACACGCATCAAAGCGCGTCTGATTTCCTGCTGAAACAACACAACCAGAATGACCATAAAGGCCGAGAAGAAATGGCCGAACATCCACTCCACCGTGAACAAACCAAATACACGCGCCAACTGATAAGTCACCACAACAACCGCCACGCCAATCAACATCTGCACCGCACGAGTGCCGCGGATCAGGCGTAGGAAAAAATAGACCACGACCGCAACAACCATAATATCCACAACATCCGCAATGCCAAACTGCCAGCTGCCCATTAGAGTGATACCCCTCGATACAACATGATTGAACTCAGGATAATTCGATTGCTTCAGCTTGCAAGAGAAAAGGCAACCGAGCCCAAGGCAATCGCATTAAAAAACCAGTTTTTTTACTATCTTTTTTAACTTTTCTACTACGTCATCCTCGAAGGTTTTATCGGGGATGACATCTTTTAAGCATCGGGTTGAATGATCACTCTCTATTTTGATGCGATTGCCCTGCAACCGGATCAGTCAGTGCGGATGCAGCCCGAACAGCCCTCCCTTGCAATGCAACATCATGTACACGAAGCATATCGGCTCCATAAGCAATACCAATAGCACCGGCCACAGCTGTTTCCAATTCACGATCTTCTACCGGGCAACCAGTCAACAGCCCAAGAAATGACTTGCGGGATACTCCTAGCAGAAGCGGCATATTGAATTTTCCTTTGAAATATCCGACAGAGCGGATTAATGATATATTATCCGATAAGCGCTTGCCAAAACCAATGCCGGGATCCAGTACAATGGATGATACATGCACCCCTGCCTGCAAACATGCTTCAATTCGCTGTTCAAAGAAATTTGAGACTTCCTGAATGACATCATGATATTCAGGCTTCTCTTGCATTGTTTCAGGTTTCCCCTGCATATGCATCAAACAAACATCGGCCCCCGTATCCACTGCAACCTGCAGACTTTCGGCATCGTATCCGAGAGCACTGACATCATTGATCAAAGTAGCACCGGCATGCATAGCCCGACGCATCACTTCTGCTTTCGTTGTATCCACAGACACAGTACAACCCAGTGCAACCAGTTCCCGGATCACCGGGATTACTCGTGTCAATTCCTCCTGTAATGATACCGCTGTAGCGCCAGGTCGGGTTGATTCTCCACCCACATCAATAATTGTTGCACCCTGTTTCCACATCTCCAAACCATGACTCACAGCCGCTTCAACATTAATTCCCTTGTTATCGAGAAACGCACCACCATCCGAAAATGAATCGGGGGTGCAATTTAGCACCCCCATGATCCATGCATCGCAATCTTTCGAGCGATGCCAGCGCGATGGCATCAGTTCGCCTTGGCCTCATCCCCGGAAGGTTTGTCTGCTTTGGGCTCGCTGCCTACATCCACTTTCGTAGAAGGCTCTTCCGGCGGAGTGTGACTTGACCCGGCCGGTTCCTCATACTCCTTGATCAACAGGGGCTCCTTGCCCTCCATAACCCGATCAATATCAGTTGTATCCAATGTTTCATATTTAATCAGTGCCTTGGCCAGCAGATGTAACTGATCCATGTGCTTTTCCAGAATATGTTTGGCTCGCCCATAATTTTCTTCGATGAGCTTACGTACGACAGCATCAATCTTGCGTGCTGTCTCTTCGGATATATTGGTCTGACGTGTAATTTCACGACCAAGGAACGGTTCATGCTCACGTTCGCCATAAACCATCGGCCCCAACTCATCGGACATGCCCCATTGGGTTACCATATTGCGAGCCAGTTGGGTGGCACGTTCAAAGTCATTGGAAGCACCTGTGGTCATCTGGCCCAGCACCAGTTCCTCACCAAGTCTGCCACCCATCATGATAGCAATCTGATCACGCAGGTATTCCCTGTCGTGATTGAATCGATCTTCTTCAGGCAGTTGCATGGTAATGCCCAGCGCCTGACCGCGCGGAATAATGCTCACCTTGTGCACCGGGTCGGCGGTTTTTAAATGTTTGGCGACCAGCGTATGACCGGCCTCATGATAGGCGGTGGTTTTCTTCTGGTCGTCCGAAATGATCATCGAGCGGCGCTCGGTGCCCATCATGACCTTGTCCTTGGCCGTTTCAAAATCGGCGCGGGTGACTTTATCACGATCATAACGGGCTGCATTCAGGGCTGCTTCATTGACCAGATTGGCCAGGTCAGCGCCCGAAAATCCAGGTGTGCCGCGCGCCAGCTCTTTGCCGTTGACATCGCTGGATAATGGCACTTTGCGCATATGCACTTTCAGGATCTGTTCGCGGCCCAATAAATCCGGGCGAGGCACCACCACCTGTCGATCAAAACGACCGGGGCGCAACAGGGCCGGATCGAGCACATCAGGACGGTTGGTTGCAGCCACCAGAATGACGCCTTCATTGGATTCAAAACCATCCATCTCGACCAGCATCTGATTCAATGTCTGTTCACGTTCATCATTGCCGCCACCGATACCGGCGCCGCGATGGCGACCCATGGCGTCGATTTCATCGACAAAGATAATGCACGGCGCATGTTTCTTGGCCTGCTCGAACATATCGCGTACGCGTGATGCGCCGACGCCGACAAACATTTCAACAAAATCAGAACCGGAAATAGAGAAAAAGGGCACGTCCGCTTCGCCGGCAATGGCACGAGCCAACAGCGTTTTGCCGGTGCCCGGAGGGCCGACCAGCAACACGCCCTTGGGAATTTTACCGCCGAGCCGGGTAAATTTGGACGGTTCACGCAGGAATTCGATCACTTCGGTGACTTCCTGTTTGGCTTCATCGCAACCGGCCACATCTTCAAATGTCGCCCGTGCGCTATCCTGATTGAGCAGCTTGGCCTTGCTCTTGCCAAAACCCATGGCGCCACCTTTGCCGCCGCCCTGCATCTGACGCATAAAGAATACCCACACGCCAATCAGCAATAGCATCGGAAACCATGAAATCAGCACCGACAGGAAAAACGGCACTTCATCCTTCTCCTTTACATTCACCACCACATGCTGATCCAGCAAGCGTTGGGACAGGGTCGAATCATTCATCGGCACCGTCACATCAAAGTTTTTCAACTCGCCGGATGTATCGCGATACTGGCCAACAACCTGATTGTCCTTGATGGTGGCTGTTTCCACCAGCCCCTGATCCACTCTCTCGACAAATGTCGAATATGCCATCTTATCCGCTTTCGGCATCGGAGCCGAAAACATATTGAACAAGCTCATCATGGTCAGGCCGATAACCAGCCACAGCACTATATTTTTACCCATAGAAAATCATCCTCATGTTAACATTGCATGACAAAATGTCGCGCTGAACTATGCAAGTTTGCACCATCTGCATGAACATTAGATTAATAAAATACGCTGAAAATTCAGCTATTCCTTAAACAACAGCCCTGTTTTTGCACGCAAAACCTGCCGTTGCAGGCTGTAGATGCAAGCGGTCAAGCTTTCTATAGAGCCGACAACGCGATAAATCAAGCCCTCCGCGACCGTTTCTCTCGGTCCATGACTCAACCAGTGTAATATGCCTGCGCCCGGGCGTTACGCCTGCGCCCAATAGTTGAACCATGAGTTTCTGCAACAGTCGCGCCCGAACAGAAGGGGAAACATCTTTCCATGTCTGCCAGGGCAAGCAAATACCGTTTTGGCCTGTTCTGGACAAATCATCCAGCAACCCATCCGTCGCCTCATCAAGATTCCCGGCCACACGATGGGCCTGCCGCTGCCAGCGAAGGAACAGTTTTTCCGGGGATACCCCGGATTTTGCCATGGCCGGAAACAACTGATGCCGAATGCGATTGCGCCAAATTCTCATATCTGCATTGCTCGGGTCTTCAAACCAGTCAACTCCGGCCAACACCAGCGCCTGCCTCAATTGCTGTCCGGACAGATGCAGCAGCGGGCGTACAATTTGCAGGCCGTCCATCTTCCGTTCACGCCACATCCCTCGACAACCAGCCGGGCCTGCGCCCTGCAACAAACGCATGCATACCGTTTCAGCCTGATCATCCCGGTGGTGTGCCAGACACAGGGTTGTTAGCCCGCTCTCCTTGCCCCACAACTGAAATTGAGCATAACGACCTTTTCGTGCTTCAGCCTCGGAGCTACGAGCCAATGACGACTCTCCGGGCACATCCTTTTTAGAAGGCTCCCTCAAACATGCGCTAATGAACGGGATTCCCCACCCGGCTGCTTTTTCAGCCAGCCGAACCGCTTCACCTGCAGACGAATGACGCCAGCCATGATCCACATGCCATGCCTGCACGCGATAACCATGCGCCCTCAATGCCAGTAGCAACGCTGTTGAATCTGCACCCCCGGACCAGCCGACAGCAAGTTCATCAGGCAATGCCGGCATATCTTCGGCCGACAACCATCCATTGAATACGGAATACTCATTTTCGATTTTCATTGCCAGCGCTGTAGCCCGTCAATAATGCATTGCGTAACCAATACATCATCATCAAGCAATTCAAATATATCCATATTTATGCCAGCCAGACTGGGTTTACCCGCTTTCATCAGTAACCATGGTGACTCGCTTTCATAGCCATGTCGCTGAATAACCAGTAAATCCAGCCCCCCTTGAGGTAGATAGTAGCCATCCAGTACGCCTTGCAACTGGAGCTTATCCGGCTGAAAATTACGAATCACAGCTTTATTGGCCAACATCGAGGTCAATTCAGTCTTGGCAGAAGCTGTTAATGCAAAACCGATATTATGTAGCATCTGCACAGCCTGCCCCTCCGCCATTTTGACTGCTCTCACATTGACTCTGCCAATAGGCTTAACACCATGTTTCGCATCACGGATATGCAATAATCGTTCGACATTACTATCCCGGCACACACCGGCATCGACCTGGCAAACGGCCTGCGAAAAAGCAATGCGCTGTTGCCCTTGTTTCGAATCTGTTAACTCGCCAAAAGTCCATTCTCCAGCCATGGCCATGCACATCGATAATGCCGGCATGTGAACATCTTCAATGGCAATGTCATATCGACTGAGAGATTCTACCAGCCATCCCCGTAATCTAATACGCAAGGCGATGCCGGTTTCAGCCAGCACCAGCGCCGACCCGCGTAGCAGGCATCCCGATGCCGAGCACATATCGAGAAACAGCTTATCCCTGTTCCCGATAAGCTCCAACACACCAGGCAAAAAGGTTTTAGCCATAAAGTCGCTGGCATTTCCTCCATGCAGGGCATGAATTTTGGCCAGATATTCCGACCACTCGACTTTGAGACAACCCTGCCGTTGCGATAACGTCCGACCACTGTGCAGTGCCTTGGTGACATCAGGCTGAATCAATATCAGTTCGCCATCATGCCATGCTTGGTTAAGCGCTATTTTAGAATCGCCGCTTTGCCTGCCCCCCAGATGACCACTGCGAAAACCACTATCACCGGATATGCCTGTTGATCTGTTCACACTATCCGACCGGTGAGGAGCTGTTGCCAAAGTATTGGTGCCGTCAAAACCCTGTCTTCTATCACGCCATGCTTTTTCGGAAAGTCGGCGTGCTACCTCTACCCTGACGTCCTCTTCAAACACTCGGAAAGCAAGAAGCGTGATATTATCCTCTAACCACGGTTCCCCCATGGACTTCGTGGCACGAATACCTTTCAATTGTTTCAGCAACCATTTGGCCACAGGCGTTTCCTGATTCGTTTGCAGGTTTTTCATCAATATTCCATCCAGATGATTGTTTCCGGATAACAACTGATCCAGCTGCTTGGTATTCTGCAAAAACCGCATCCAGCCACCGCAACCGCTATCTACGACAAGTTTCCACAATGACAGCCGAACCCAGGTTCGCCGCTGCAGACGCGCACCCAGCTGATCTTTGGCCAGCAATTGTAAAATTTCGCTTTCGTTGTGCGCCCCTCCCTTGGCATTCAGATAACGCATGCGGGGTACAATCTCCGGCTCCAACCCATAGGTGCGAATCACTCGGCTGTCATCGCCCAATAGAGATGCATCCAGTTGATATTGCAAAAATGCCATCGGCGTAACCGGTAGCATCATCAACGTATGTGAAGCAATGCGATCCACATCACTCCCGCCCTCAAGATGACGCTCCAGAAAACGCTGCAGCTTCCATGTATAAATCCCGCCCAGGACGTTTAAAATAACATCCCCGGTCTGATCTATATGTTCACTGGGTAGCTCGGAAATGTTCTGGCGGATCAGTTTTAACATCAATACATTAACTGCCGGAAACCAGGGTGCTGCATCCATTCTTTCCTGCCTCCACCCCTGCTCCCACAGTACTTCGTACACCTGCAGCAGTGCCATTGCCCCCTTCGGGTCAGCACACCAATGATGAAGTAAATCGGGTGACAAATACGGATTCTGCTTGCGCAGATATGCAACCATCCGGTGTATTGCCTTATCCATTTGCGGCAATTGATGGGCTGAAACCTTGTCTCCCCGCACAATATAGCGAACTGCATAATCCTGAAGTTTGCACAGCGACGTGGAGATCGTCCGCTCAATTTCCGGGTGCACGGCATAGGGAACGTATTCGAAAGCATCCTCTCCCGACATGCGAACCGGCAATCTTCGCACCTCCACATTACAGTAGTCAGCAGGTTGCTCCCGCCTGTTCAGAACAGCCCGATACAACTGCCAGCGAGATGAAAAATAATCCGGTGAAATCATAAGACTGAAAGTTTCCCCATAACCGGGCTGTTAATCAAGCTTCACGCCATGTTCAATTTTGTCGTATAGATTAAATGTATGTATAAATCAAAATTTCATCCCTCACGAGACTAAACCCAAAACAACTGGAGCAGAGAGGCAAATACGTGGGTGGACTTTTTCTGTGAAATGTTAGCATACGGATCTATGCGCATGCTTTTCCACAATATCGGACAACTGATCATGGCTGCTGTGGTGGTGATATCGGTGCCATTTTGCGCTTCAGCCGCCGAGATTGCTGTCACACTACCGCCGCTGGCCGGGCTCGTGTCCATGCTGGATAAACAGGCGCAAATACTGTGTCTGTTACCAGCCGGTGCCGACCCTCATCATTTCCAGCTAACGCCGCGAAAAATCGAAGCACTGAACCGGACTAAGCTGCTGATTCGAACATCTTTTGACGACGGTGGCTGGCCTTTGCCGCCAAACCATTTCCGCACCCTGAATATCTGGCCAGCTACCGATCATGGCTGGCTCAACCCTCAAGCTGTACGCACAGCCCTCCCCAGAATAGCCGCCGCGCTAACCCGACTGCATCCTGGGCAAGCGAGAGCCATTATAGCATCACTGCATAAAGCGCTGAAGCAAACCCGCGATATCGAACAGTCATGGCACACAGCATTGTCGACTGCAAAAACGTCCGGTATTTTGATGCAGCATCCGGCCTGGCGAGGCTTGATGCAGAGTATGGATGTGCCGGTTTTCGCTGTGCTCGAATCTGCTCATCATGGCCATGAATATGGGCCGCATAAGCTTGAACATGCGCTGGCAACGCTTGATAAACATCCCGATGCCTGGTTGTTGGCAGACAGTAGCCATAGCAACCGGGCGCTGGACTGGCTGGCGCGACATGCGGCTCACCCCGCTCGCCAAATCACACTGGATGCATTGGGCGATTGCGGGCTACCCTGGCCGCAACTGATGTATCGCAATATCGCACGGATTACTGCCGTGTTCAATCAGCCCCTGCCATGACTGCTACGCCAATTGTTCAAATCAGCCACCTCAGCTTCGGCCCGATTAATAAACCGATTCTGGATGGCATCAGCCTGGAATTGGAAGCGGGGCACTTTCTTGGCATTGTCGGCCCCAACGGGGCAGGCAAAAGCACGCTACTAAATATCATAGCCGGGCTGACGCTTCCGGGCAGCGGCCATATCGATTTGTTTGGCCGTTGCCTCACCCGTTTCAGTCGCCACAAGCTACTCAGGCAAATTGGTTTCCTGCATCAACTGCATGATCATGCGCCTCGATTGCCCATGCGTATACGCGATGTCGTTGCCATGGGGCTGGCCGACTACGCCACACCGTGGCGGCGAGGCCAGCATAACGATGCTATCGGAGAAGCATTGAAACGGGTCGATATGGATCATCTCGCCAATGCCGATTTTCGTCAGCTCTCCGGGGGTCAGCGACAACGCGCCCGATTAGCACGGGCCTTGGTGCGCAAACCGCGCCTGCTACTGCTGGATGAACCTTCGGCGGCACTGGATAGCGTGCGTCAGGAAAAACTGTTCCAGTTACTGCGCAAGTTGTGCGATGACACCGGCATGAGTGTGATTATGGTTGAACACGATATTGCCGCCATCAGTTCGCATGTGGATTCTGTCGCCTGTCTGAACAGGAAGATTCACCACCATGCCATGAAAGGTGAGGATATCCCGGACGATGTATGGCGCGCCATGTATGGCGACCATATCCATATCATGGCGCATGATGCGCACTGTATTGGCTGCACCCCCGGTGAGCATAACCATGGACATGGTCACCAACATGAGTGATCTGATTTTCGAGTTTCTAGCCAGCCCGGTAATGCGTGAAGCACTGCCCCCGGCGTTACTCATCGCCTTTGTTACAGCTTCCATGTCGGTGATGGTAATGGCGCATCGACTATCGTTTTTGACTGTTGGCGTGTCACATGCATCGCTGGCCGGACTGGGACTGGCTGTCACCCTGTCACTACCGTTATTACCCACCGCCACCGTATTTGCTGTATTTATCGCATTACTGCTGGCGCTGATGCCAAGAAAGAAAGGAATTTCTGAAGATGCAGGCACCGGTATGTTGTTCGCGGGCAGCATGGCTCTGGGCGTGCTGCTGATTTCAACGGCAAATAGTGCCAAGGTGGATTTGTTCGGGTTGCTGTTTGGTAATATTCTGACCATTTCACCGGTTGATCTAAAGTGGCTATACCTGATGGCCGGCCTTATTCCGGTACTATTTTTCCTGGCTGCACGCGCATGGTGGAGCATCGCCTTCGATGCTGTCACTGCCGAGGCATCCGGTCTGCCAGTATCGTCACTTAGATTATTACTATACGGGTTGGTCGGTCTGACGGTGATTCTGTGCGTCAAACTGGCGGGCATTGTGCTAACCGCAGGCCTGATGATTCTGCCTGCCGCCTGCGCATGGTTCTGGGGACGTTCCCTGTTCAGTCTGTGGTTAATGTCTGTGCTTTTTTCATTACTTGGCACTGTCACCGGACTCATCTGGTCTTATATCTATGAATGGCCTTCCGGCGCCACCGTTGTGCTGGCACTATGCGCGCTGTTTGTTATCAGCTGGAGTTTGAATTGGGGGAAATCATGGGCAAACGCCTACAAGGGGTAAACGCGGGTATTTTGATCCGTATATTGGCCAGTGCTTATGACGGGCTGATCCTGTTTGGCCTGTGTTTTCTTGCATTTATTCCACTGACTGCAGTTGAACAGAACATGGGCGAAGCACCACACTGGCTCAAGGGTGCGTTGCTATTGGCAATTTCTTTCGCCTACTTTGTCGGCTTCTGGGTCAAGGGCGGCGCTACCACCGGCATGCGCCCATGGAAACTGATGGTTGTCATGACCGAAACCGGAGATTCACTCACATGGCTTGCCGCCTCGGTGCGCTTTGCCGGACTCATCATCACATGGCTGTCGCTGGGGATGACAGTGTGGTATATCATCACAAAAGATACCGGACACTTCCTCTTTTTTCTTGCCTCTGCCATACCGGCACTCAGCATGCTGGTGATGATACTCAGCAAAGATCGTTCGACGCTGCACGACCTGATTTCAGGCGCTGGCATTTACAGGGTTTCTAAATAGTGCGTTATACGCGGATACCCGAAAGGTAGTGTATAACAGATGCCTGCATCAAATATGGCTTAACGGCACTTCTGTTGCCACGTCGAGCAACTCAATCACCAACGATCAGAACAACCATGATGCATTTTGGCGACGTTCATTTTCATAGCTGCGTATTATATCGGCCTGCATCAGCGTCAGGCCAATGTCATCCAGACCATGAAGCAGGCAATGTTTACGGAAGGCATCGACTTCAAAGTGAAAACTCTCGCCACCCGATGTAGTAACAGTCTGCATGTCCAAATCAACATCCAGCCTGTAACCCTCTTGTTCGGCACATGCCTTGAACAGCCGATCCATAACCAGACCATCCAGTACAATCGGAAGGATGCCATTTTTGAAGCAGTTATTGAAAAAGATATCTGCAAAGCTCGGCGCAATAACGCAGCTGAAACCGTAATCAAGAATCGCCCATGGAGCATGCTCGCGCGAGGAACCGCAACCGAAATTCTCGCGCGCCAAGAGAATTTCTGCGCCTTGATAACGTGGCTGATTAAGCACGAAATCAGCCCGATTTGGACGATTTGTGCAATCCATCCCCGGCTCCCCATGATCCTCGTAGCGCCATTCATCAAACAGAAACGGGCCGTAACCGGTGCGTTTGATGCTTTTCAGGAACTGCTTGGGAATAATCGCATCAGTGTCAACATTGGCTCGATCCATTGGAGCCACCAACCCGTTCAGTTTTGTAAATGCCTGCATATTAAAACCTCTTTTCTCCACCAGTACCCATAATCACCAAAACAACCATCTTTTTCCGGTGTGGGCAGTCGAATATTATTGGTTAACGTGAAACGAACAATGCGCGTTAGAGCCTGTTCACACGAATTAATCCCAGCCTCTGATATCGACAAAA
>CAZUVA010000009.1:0-1510 GCA_964622755.1 uncultured Zetaproteobacteria bacterium | reverse complement strand
ATGCGCGTTAGAGCCTGTTCACACGAATTAATCCCAGCCTCTGATATCGACAAAATGACCGGCAATTGCCGCCGCAGCAGCCATGGCCGGACTGACCAGATGTGTACGTCCACCCATGCCCTGCCGACCTTCAAAATTGCGGTTACTGGTGGAAGCACAGCGCTCACCCGGCTCCAGCCGGTCGGCATTCATAGCCAGACACATCGAACAACCCGGTTCACGCCATTCAAATCCGGACTCGCGGAAAATAATATCCAGCCCTTCAGCTTCGGCTTGCTGCTTGACCAGACCGGAACCCGGTACAGCTAGCGCCAGTTTTACGTTTTTCGCCACCTGCTTGCCCTTCACCATGGCAGCGGCTTCGCGAAAATCCTCAATTCGACCGTTGGTGCAGGAACCGATAAATACTTTATCGATATTGATTTCCTGCAATGGTGTTCCCGCCTGAAGCCCCATATATTCAAGCGCTCGACTCCAACCTTCTCGCTGCACTTCATCTCTGGCATCATCAGGATCCGGTACCGATCCGGTGATCGGCAACTCCATTTCCGGACTGGTTCCCCAACTTACCTGTGGAACAATATCTTCCGCCATAAAGTTTAATTCCATATCGAACCCGGCATCATCATCAGAATGCAATTGACGCCATGCTGCTTCAGCCTGTTCCCAAACCTCGCCGCCCGGGGCATAGGGTCGCCCCTTCACATAATCAATTGTCACATCGTCTACCGCGACCATAGCGCAGCGTGCACCTGCCTCAATGGCCATATTGCACAACGTCATACGACCTTCCATGGAGAGGGAACGAATGGCTTCTCCGGCAAATTCCAGTGCATAACCCGTACCACCCGCAGTACCAATCCTGCCAATAATAAACAGGGCGACATCTTTACCGGTGATACCGTTGGGGCGTGTACCGTTCACATTGATACGCATCACCTTCGGTTTTTTCTGGATCAGACACTGGGTGGCCAGCACATGCTCCACCTCTGAGGTTCCAATACCCATGGCAATAGAACCAAATGCACCATGCGTGGAGGTATGCGAATCACCGCAAACCACAGTCATGCCTGGCAGAATCAAACCCTGCTCAGGCCCCATCACATGCACCACGCCCTGGCGGATATCATCCAGACCAAACTCGGTGATGCCGAATTCTTCACAGTTGGCATCCAGCGCTTCAACCTGAATACGTGATACCGGATCAGTAATGCCTTTATCACGGTCTGTGGTCGGCACATTATGATCGGGCGTAGCCACAGCCGCATTCACTCGCCACGGTTTGCGACCAGCCAGCCGCAAACCTTCAAAAGCCTGTGGGCTGGTCACCTCATGCACCAGATGGCGGTCAATATAAAGCAGCACTGAACCATCGTCGTTTTCTTTGACGATATGCTGTTCCCATACCTTATCGAATAATGTTTTTGCCATCATGAACACCTGCCTTGCCATTCAAAGTGGCAGCAGTGTATCTATTTTGTCAGTTTGAGGCGAGTTTGAACTCAGCCTG
>CAZUVA010000008.1:0-17337 GCA_964622755.1 uncultured Zetaproteobacteria bacterium | reverse complement strand
GCCATGGATATATTTGTGCGTGGTGATTGATTTGAATGCCTGAATAATACGCCCCTACGGGGTGGTAATACGATAATTCCGTGGATGTGATTCGGTATAACGATAAATTCATCGGTTTCAATACCATCGAATCGCGTTGGCATTTCATTCCAGACCTGTTGAACCATCATACCTGCATCATTCAACATCATGTTGTCATTGACGATTTCACCGAACAGCCATTCTCGCTGTTTCGCACAAATCGTGACAAAATATAACCCGGCGTGGGAATAATCATATCCCTGTAAACGTATGGATCGACGATGATGTTTTTCAGGATTACGGGTCATCGGCATGCCCCCTTTGATGGCCATCTTAACCCATACGCGCATCTTTGTGAATCAGCCCAATAAAGCAAAAAGGCCGCCCGAAGGCGACCTTTTATTGCGATTCGTTTCAAATAAACGAAATGATTAGCAGGAATAATACATCTGCATTTCAATCGGATGCGGACGCATACGCAGTTCAGTGACTTCTTCCATCTTCAAACCGATGTAGGCGTCAATCATATCGTCATCCATCACACCACCGACTTTCAGGAAATCACGATCAGCAGAAAGTGCATCCAGTGCCTGATCCAGACTGTTACAAACGGTCGGAATCTTGGCTTCTTCTTCCGGCGGCAGATCGTACAGGTTCTTATCAGCCGCTTCGCCCGGATCGATCTTGTTGGCAATGCCGTCAAGACCGGCCATCAGCATGGCGGTGAAGGTCAGGTACGGATTGCCGGAAGAATCAGGGAAACGCACTTCAATACGGCGCGCCGGATCGGAATTGACCACCGGAATACGGATGGAAGCCGAACGGTTGCGATTCGAATAAGCCAGCATCACCGGTGCTTCGAAACCCGGCACCAGACGCTTGTAGGAATTGGTGGATGAGTTAGTAAATGCGTTCAAAGCACGGGCATGTTTGATGATGCCGCCAATATACCACAGCGCTTCCTGACTCAGGTTGGCATACTTATCACCAGCGAACAGATTCTTGCCGTCTTTCCAGATGGACTGGTGCACATGCATGGCCGTGCCGTTATCGCCATAGATGGGTTTCGGCATAAAGGTTGCGGTTTTGCCATGCGCATCTGCAACATTCTGAACCACATATTTGTACCACTGCGCCTTGTCCGCCTGTTCAATCAGCTGACCGAAACGCATCGCCAGTTCGCACTGACCGGCAGTCGCCACTTCATGGTGATGACATTCCATTACCATGCCCAGATCAGTCATGACCAGACTCATGTCATTGCGCATTTCATGTAGGGAATCAACCGGAGGAACCGGAAAATAACCGCCCTTCACGCCCGGACGATGGCCGGTGTTGCCGCCTTCATAGCTGGCATTGGAATTCCATGCAGCTTCTTCCGATGCGATTTCATAACCGCAAGAACCCATCTCATTGTTATAACGCATGCCGTCAAAGACAAAGAATTCCAGCTCAGGGCCGAAATATACGGTATCGGCAATGCCGGCTGTACGGATATAACTCATAGCGCGCTGTGCCACCTGACGCGGACAACGATTATAATCCTGTCCAGTCAACGGATCGATCACCTGTGCGACCAGCACCAGCGTAGAAGCTTCAAAAAACGGATCGATATTGGCACTTTCCGGATCGGGAATCAGCGCCATATCGGAATTATTGATATCGCACCAGCCGGCAATGGATGAACCGTCAAAGGCAAAACCATCTTCAAAGCAACCTTCGTTAAACTCGCCGATTGGGAATGTTACATGCTGCCATTTGCCTTTGGTGTCCGTGAAACGAACATCGACAAATTCGCACTCATTTTCTTTTACAAGGTCAAAAACCTTTTGAATTGCGTCACTCACTTTTGTTCTCCTCTCAATGTTTACAGAAAATCCCACCCGGTAAAAACAGGAGGCGCGACTTTGTCACAAGACGGGTGAAATGGCAACAGAACCTGTCGCGCAGTTTTGCTGGAAAATATTCAAATCCGGTATGAATGACAGGGGGGGGGGATGGAGAATGCACGCGCCATGGAAAGGGGAGATGGGAAGGCTCCGTGCACCCCCCAACCGGGTCGGCTATCCATTCTGCTGCAAATAAAATGTTCTTATCCGGCGGAAAAAATAGCCAAGACACCATCAACACTGTCGTGCTTGCACATGCCGTTCATTTCCGCATGCACATTGATACTGTCTGGATAATGCAGTGGTCTGTTACTATGCAACTTGCTTACAGATTAAATTGCACAAACAATATTCCCCAGGCGCTCGGTCAGTTTCATATTTTCACCATAATCGATGGGCACAACAATCAGGCTGGGGCCGGGCTCGGCAAAAGCGACCTTAAGGGTATCCTGAAGTTCCGCACTGTATTCCACACGATGCCCTTGCCAGCCAAAAGCTTCGGCCAATAACATCCACTCCGGGTTGCCGAAGCTCAAGTCGGTATGGTGGCCGAACTGATTTTGCTGTTTCCAGGCAATCAGCCCGTAAGCATTATCTTCCCAGACCATGACAACGATATTGCTGTTCAGGCGTCTGGCTGTTTCCATCTCCTGCACATTCATCATAAAGCCGGCATCACCGCAAATAGCCAATATCTGCCTGTCCGGATGCACCAGCGAGGCACCAATGGCTCCGGGTAAAGCAAAACCCATCGAACAAAAGCCATTGGGGATCAGACAAGTATTGGGCTCGTGGCATTGGTACTGACGGGCGATCCACATTTTATGGGCTCCGACATCGGAGAGTAGAATATCTTCACGCCCCATCACCTTGCGCACATCGGCCAGCACCTTCTGGGGCCGAATGGCATGTTCGGTTTCATCAGCGGCATATTGCATCAGTTCCTGTTGCATATGCCGGCGCGTTTCACGTTGTTGCGACAGGTTGCGTTCGACTGCGCCCAAGCGCTCGATACTGGCATTGATTGTGGCCAGCGTATGGCTCAAATCACCGATCAGTTCCAGCTCGGGCTGATAATGTTCATCAATTTCAGCGGGCTGGAAATCAATATGGATAATGTGTTTGTCACGATCCGCATTCCACAGACGCGGATGATATTCGACCATGTCATAACCCAGCGTAATGACCAAATCAGCGGCATCCAGCGCACAGGCCACCACATCTTTGGCCTGCAAGCCAATCGTATACAGACAATAATCGGCATCGGCATCCACGCATCCCTTGGACATAAACGTGTTAATCGCGCCAATGCCTGTCACCTCACAAAAGCGACGTAACTCATGGCTGGCATCATGGCGAACGCAACCGTTACCCACCAGAATAATGGGGCGTTTAGCACTCCTCAACATCGTAAAGGCAACTTCAACCTGTTCCGGATCAGCAACCGGACGACGATAGCGAAGCGGTTGCATGGGCTTGGCATCTGTTTCCAGTTTGGCGATATCTTCAGGTAATTCGATATGACATGCGCCCGGTTTTTCACTGCGAGCCAGCCGCACGGCCTTGCGCACAATCTCAGGTACAGAAGATGGATGGCGGATAGAGGTCGCCCATTTGGTCACCGGTCTGAACATGCTCACCACATCCATAATCTGATGCGATTCTTTATGTAGCCGGGTGGTCGAGCCCTGCCCCGTCAGTACCAACATCGGCGCATGATCCATATTGGCATCGGCCACGCCGGTAATCAGATTGGTCGCCCCCGGCCCCAGCGTACCCAGGCATGCCGCCGGATTGCCGGTCAAGCGCCCATAGGCCTCGGCCATAAAGGCTGCGCCCTGCTCATGCCGGGTCAGGATAAAACGAATCGATTCGGACTGCTCCAGAGCCATCATAAAATCAGCGTTCTCCTCGCCCGGGACGCCGAAAATATATTCAATGCCCTCCGCTTCCAGACAACGCACCAACAATTCCGATGTTTTCATGATAACTCCTATAAAACGATCCAAAACCTTTTTTTCACCACGAAGACACAAAGTAGGCATCGTGAATATAATTTGATTGTCTTTCTCCGTGTCTTTGTGCCTTTGTGGTAAATGCTTTTAAATCGCATCAGAATGGATAACGGTCATTTTTTCGATTTGCATATCGCGGATGGCATAGGGAATACCGCCAACGCCCAGACCCGAATGTTTCAGACCGGCAAACGGCATCCAGTCCACCCGGAATGCGGTGTGATCGTTGATCATCACTGCCGATGCAGCCAGCCGGCTGGCAATGCCAAGCCCCGTATCCATGTCGCGGCTGTACACCGAAGCCTGAAAGGCCACATCCAACCCATTGGCCTCTTCAATCGCGGCATCGAGATCGGTAAACGGATAAATGCACACCACTGGCCCGAAGATTTCATGCGTGGAAACACTGGCATCACGTGGGGGATCGAACAGCACCGTCGGCGCATAGCAATGGTTGTCCATTCTATCGCCGCCGCATAACAGTTTCGCACCGCCGGCTACGGCTTCTTTCACCCATAAATCCACACGTTCCACTTCTTTCGCCCGAATTAGCGGGCCAACCTCGGTTTGATCGGACATGGGGTCGCCCACCACCAGCGAGTTGGCTGCTACTGCCATTTTATTCGCCAGTTCACGCGCAATGGAGGCATGCGCAAAAATGCGCTGTACTGATACGCATACCTGACCAGCATGGTAAAATGCACCCTTAGTCAGACCCGGCAGTGCTTTATGGATATCCGCATCAGCGCACACAATTACCGGCGCCACGCCGCCGTGTTCCAGCGCACAGCGCGCGCCAGCTGCCAGTTTCGAGCGTAGTGACCAACCGACTTTTGCACTGCCGATAAAACTGAAAAAGCCCACCCGCGCATCAGTCACCAGCATTTGTGCCAGTTCCCTCGACTCCGGTACAATGCACTGCAACCACCCTTCCGGCACGCCAGCCTGATGAAACAGATGAACCAATCTGAAACACGATAGCGGCGTATCACCTGCCGGTTTAACAATCACCGGGCACCCCGCCGCAATGGCCGGCCCGACCTGATGGGCAATCAGATTAAGCGGGTGATTAAAAGCGCTGACCGCCACCACCACGCCAATCGGCTCCTTCTGCATCACCGTCAGGCGATTTTTCGAGGCAGCATTCACGCCCATCACCGGTTGATAGGATGCATCGGTTCGTAGCGTGTCGATGCAGATGCGAATGCTATCAATACAGCGCGCCATCTCGATACGGGAATCAATCAACGGCTTGCCGCCTTCCAGCGATGCGCCGCGCGCCAAATCGTCAGCCTGCTCTTTCAACAATTCAATCATGCGCTCCAATATCACAATCCGCTGATCCACCGGAATCCAGCCGTTCCGATTGGAAAACAGCCCGCTTGCATGCGAAAGAGCAGATTCCACTGCCGAAGCATTGGCCGTCGCCACGGTTGCCAGCAATTGGTCATCGTAGGGTGATTTAACTTGCAGTTCTTTTCCTTTCACTTTCACTTTAGAAACATCGGCAATCATCAATGGAAAATGCTCGACACTATGCATAATTTACTCCTTTGGCTTTCCGTGCGGGAACCCGAGCTCGGTTTCAGGATGGACTATATGCAGGCCAGTGCTACTGCCATCGGATATCACCACCCGCGCATGGCGGCGCTGCAACTGACGCGGATGTTTCACCCCGCAAGAATGCGCAATCACGCCAATATCATGGCGCATATTTTCGACATAATGCGCCACTCTTACTGATTTGTCCTGCGGATCGAGACCGCGCTGCAAGCGTTTCTGATGCGTGGTGATGCCGGTCGGACAGGTGTTTTTATGGCATTGCATGGCCTGAATACAACCCAGCGCAAACATGAAACCGCGCGCCGATACAATAAAGTCCGCCCCCATACACAAGGCCCATGCCACGCCCGACGGCGTAATCAATTTACCCGAGCAAATCACCCGCACTCGATCGCGCAATCCGTAACCGACCAGATGATCGATCAGCATCGGCAAACTCTCTTTCAGCGTCATACCCATGAAATCCATCAACGGTTGCGGCGCTGCGCCCGAACCGCCGTCGGCGCTGTCAAGGGTGATAAAATCCGGTGCGGACTGATTGCCGCGCCGTTTGATTTCATCGAACAGGCTATCCAGCGCCCCGCAACCGCCCAGCACCAGCTTGAAACCAACCGGCTTGCCGGTGACCGCACGAATTTTTGCAATCATATCGAGCAGTTCGCCCGGACTATCAATCTCCACATGCCGGTTCGGACTGATCGAATCCTCTCCTGCCGGAATACCGCGAATCGCAGCGATTTCAGCCGTGACTTTCAAACCGGGCAGAATACCGCCCTTGCCCGGCTTGGCACCCTGACTGAGTTTAAGCTCAAACATCCTGACCTGTTCGATAGCCGCAAGCTCGCGCAATTTTGCATCGGAGAGATGGCCATTTTCATCGCGTACGCCGTATTTGGCCGTACCAATCTGCATAACCATATCGCAACCGCCAGACAGATGATGCGGCGACAAACCACCTTCGCCGGTATTCATCCAGCAACCGGCTTTGAATGCCCCGTGCGACAACGCCTGTACGGCCACTTTGGACAGCGCTCCGTAACTCATGCCGGAAATATTGAATAAACTACGGGCTTTAAACGGATTCGGGCAATCCGGCCCGATTACCATGCTCTGCGTCGGAACCGCATCCACTTCCAGCGTCGGATAAGGGCAATTGACAAAAGAGATGCTGCCGACCGGATTGACATCACGTGTGGAGCCAAACGGAATGGTGCTGTCCTGATTTTTCGCAGCCCGGTAAACCCATTCACGCAGGGCGCGATTAAACGGCATTTCCTCCCGATCCATGGCAAAGAAATATTGCCTGAAAAACATACCCAGATGCTCAAACAGGGCCCGAAAGCGGCCGATGACCGGATAATTGCGCCGCACCGCATTGCGACTCTGAGTAACATCGACAACAAACATCACCAGCACTGTAAGCAGCAACACAACCAGCAAAATCAACAGCAGCGCTGACAATCCGTTATAAATATTTCCGATGAATTCACTGAACATAATACCCTCGCTGTTTCGGAGTTATGTCGTGATGCCTGCCCTTTTGATTACATGAATACTATTGTGCTACGGGAGGAGGAGCATCACTTGCTACTCCCAAAAACCGTGTGTGATGGGATAGCGCCGATCACGGCCAAAGGCACGTTCAGTGATTTTCACCCCCGGTGGGGCCTGCCGGCGTTTGTACTCGGCCAGTTGCAGCATGCGCACCACGCGTTTGACTTCAGCGTGATCGTAACCACGTGCGGCGATCTCATCAACGCCGAGCCGTTCCTCGATATTGGCAGCGAGGATGGCATCAAGCACGTCATAATCGGGCAGGGAATCCGAATCTTTCTGATCCGGCCTTAATTCAGCTGATGGTGGTTTCGTAATCGTATTTTCCGGGATCACTTCATGTTCCCGGTTTAACCAGCGGCACAGGGCAAACACCTGGGTTTTATACACATCCTTGAGCATGGCGAAACCACCGGCCATATCGCCATACAGGGTGGCATAACCCACCGCCATTTCCGATTTGTTGCCTGTAGTCAATACCATGCGCCCGGTTTTATTCGAAATCGCCATCAGTAGCAGACCACGCATGCGCGCCTGTATATTTTCCTCGGTAATATCCGGCTCCGATTTATTCCAGGCAGCAAAGGTACCAGCCAATGTCGATTCGACCGCCGCAACATTTTCGGCAATAGGCAGGGTAATCGCTTCGATACCCAGGTTCACCACCAGCGCCTCGGCATCTGTGATCGAATGACCGCTGGAGTATCTGGATGGTAATAACACACCCAGTACATTCTCAGCACCCAGCGCCTCTACAGCAATAGCTGCCGTCAGAGCCGAATCAATGCCGCCGGAGAGACCAATCACCACCTGTTTGCAACCGTTGCGCAACACATAATCCGCCACACCCATCACCAGTGCCCGGTGAATCTGTTCAATTGGCTGCGGTAAAACTGCAATAGCCGTTTTCCCCGCCGAAGCCAGATCGACCACGCCCTGCCAGACCTCGAACAATGGTGCACGCAGGATCAAATCCCCCTCGCTATCGGCCACATGCGAACCGCCGTCAAATACAATTTCATCCTGCCCGCCAACCGGGTTCACATAAACCAGCGGTGCGGAAAATTCCCGTGCCCGCTGCTGCACCAGCGCCTCCCGCTCAATTTGCTTGGCGACATGGAATGGCGACGCATTCAGATTCAGCCAGATATCGCAGGCCAGATTCGCCTGACTGGTAGCCAGTTCATCATGCCACAAGTCTTCACAAACACTGATACCAACCTGCCAGCCATTCACATCAAACACACAAACATCACCGCTGCCCGGTTCAAAATAACGCTGCTCGTCAAACACACCATAATTGGGCAAGAACTGTTTATCATAAACACCAATCACCTTGCCACAGCGAGCCAGAACCACACTGTTTCTAAGTCTGTCCCCGTCACGGCGCGGTGCTCCGAATACCACACAAGTGTTGCGACTGGCAGCGACAACTGCTTCCACTGCTACCTCCACCTCATCCATAAATGCAGGTCGTTTAAGCAGATCTTCAGGCGGATAGCCGGTAATAGCCAGTTCCGGGAATACAACCAAATCGCACCTGGATTTTTCCGCCGTATTTGCAACATCCCGGATCAAACGCACATTACCGGTTAAATCACCGACACGCGGAGCAATCTGGGCAACAAATATTTTCACAAATCAGCTCCGGGCATGATTGCCTGCATGCACCACAGCCACACCGGCATCACACGAATTTTCCCCTCGTCCACATCCATCTCCTCATGATCTTCCAGCGTCAGAATGAGACCGTTCGTCAAACCGGTCTCCTGCATAGCCGCACGCAACGCCCTGATTTCCCGTTCCCGCGTTGCTTTCCCATGCATATGCAGGCTCACCTGATATAGCTGTTGCTGACCGGCATGATCCATGCTGATGAAGTCCACCTCATAACCATCGCTGCTTTTATAATAAGCCAGCTCCAGCCCCTTCCGGCGCAGCATGATAAATACGATGTTTTCCAGCAAGCGACCTGCGTCCATCGCCGCTTTATGCGAAAATGCATTGGCAAGGCCGGTATCAATACAGTAAACCTTACGCGGATTGACCCGCCTGACCCGTTCCGAGGCGCTGTAGACGGGAATCGCATAAACCAGATAAGCATCCATCAGATATTCCAGATACTGATGCAGGGAATCCTTGCTGCACGATACCCCCTGCGACTTCAAATCACGATAAAATTTATTCACACTGAACATGCTTGCAGGCGAAGCCAGTAAATGCCTGATCAAATAGCGCAGCGGCAACACATGCGCAACCCGGTAGCGCTCCACCACATCACGCAAAATCACCACATCAACGTATTCCTGTAGAATACGCAATCTGTGTTCATCGCCAAGCGTCTGCACTTCCGGAAAGCCGCCAATCCGCATATAACGAAGAAAACGATTCTCCAGCCATGCCCTCTTGCTACCGCCCGGTCGCATGACGGGGCGCCAGGCGCTATCTTCATGCCGCAACGATTCTGTAAAACTGAATGGAAATATCTCGGTACTTATGGAACGCCCGCGCAGGCCCGTAGCGATCTCACGACTTAATAGTTTGGCAGATGAACCGCTCACAACACACTGGATATTTTCAGTATCGACGAGACGCCGCAAATACGCCTCCCAGCCGGGCACATTCTGAATTTCATCAAAGAAGAAATAGCAGCGCCGCTCCCTGTGCTCGGGAAACATTCTGAAATAGGTCTCGTGAATCATGCCGAGTTCTTCCACCTGTAACGGCAACAAGCGTTCATCATCGAAGTTGATATACAGCAGCGTCGCTTTGGGCGCGCCCTGATCCAGATAGTGCTGCATGGCCTGATACAGATAAAACGTCTTGCCCGTTCTACGCATGCCAATCACCGTATCAATTTTCCCGCTCAACGCAGGTAACACAGCTTCACGAATGGTTATAGCCGGCAATAACCTTTCATGAAAATCTGCAATCAGTTGCTGCATCAAAACACGCATTGGGGAATACTATCCTTCCATAAAGGATAAATAAAGATAAAAATGTCCTTTATAAAAGGATATATCTGATGCTATTATTATGCACCCTCGCCGTACGATACAAACATTGCATCACCATAGGAATAGAAGCGATAACCGCTCGCTTTTGCATGTTCATAGGCGGACAACACGCGCTCACGCCCTGCCAACGCCGCCACCAGCATAATCAGGGTTGATTTGGGTAAATGAAAATTGGTCAGCAGGGCATCCACCATCTGGAAATGGTACCCCGGACAAATGAAAATAGAAGTCCTGCCTGCGCCTGCTTTCAGACGACCGCTTTGGCCGGCAGCTTCCAGTGTTCTCAAGCTGGTCGTACCTACGGCGACGATGCGACGGCCCTCTGATCTGGCCCGGTTGACGATATCCGCTGTTTCATCGGACACGATATAGGCTTCCTCATGCATCACATGCTCGCTCAGATTTTCGACCTGTACCGGCTGAAAGGTGCCAGGACCGACATGCAGGGTGACATGTGCAAAAATCGCTCCGGCGGCCTGCATGGTTGCCATCAGTTCCGCCGTTAAATGCAAACCGGCAGTCGGCGCGGCTACAGCTCCGGAATGGCGCGCAAAGACTGTTTGATATCTGGATTTATCGGCCTCGGTATCCGGACGATTGATATAAGGCGGCAACGGCATATGTCCATACGTTTCAATGGCTGAAGACACGTTATCAGAGATCAGCCGCACCTCGATATTTTTTCCCTTGCGTTTCAGCACTTCGGCGCAAAATGATTCGGAAAATGTGATTCTGGTTCCCGGCTTCAGCGGTTTGTTGGCCTTGCCCCATGCATGCCAGACATCAGCAGTGCCGGCAGGCTCAAGCAGTAACACCTCTGCCTTGCCACCACTTTCTTTCTGCCCGACCAAACGGGCCGGAATCACCTTCGTGTCATTCAACACCCAGATATCGCCGGGTTGCACCAGATCGGGTAAATTGCGAATCTGGCTATCCATCAACTCGCCCTCTGCCCCGGACAAACAGAGCAGTCGGGAAGCGTCCCGTCCTGCCAGCGGCTGTTTGGCTATGTTGTGTTCAGGCAGCACATAATCGAAATCTCTGACTTGCATGGCGGCAAATCATACGCACTGGCCCCGGCAATGAAACAACGACATCAATAGCCGGGAATGCTTTTATGAACACTCTGACTGGGAAAAATAGCAATTTATTCCAGAGCTTTTTCCAGAACCGCGTTCAGCGCAGTCAGCGAATAAGGTTTCTGAATGAATCCGGCTAATCTCCGGTCACCAGAACGGGCGACTGTATCCTGTTCGTTATAACCACTGGCAAGTATAATCTTCACAGTCGGGTTCATGTTAAGCAGCTCACGGCAACATTCCCTGCCATCCATTTCGGGCATACTCATATCCATCAGGACACCGATAATTTCATCCTGATGCCGGCGATACATCTCCAGTGCTTCAAAACCATTCCTGGCACTCAAGGCTTTAAGACCTATATCTTCCACCATGGCCGATGTGACCAACCTGATGTTCTCATCATCATCCACGACCAGTATCGCGCCCTTAGGCTGCCATTGTCCTTGCCGGCCTGATTGCCCGGGGTTTAACAGAACAGCTTCAGATTGATCAACTCGCGCGTCTGAAATCGCGCCTTTGTCCACCGCCCTGTATGTTTGATCTGGTCAGTCGCTTTCACTCAATAATTTCCACGCCATCCGGCGTACCCATGAGCACGACATCAGCACCCTGATGCGAAAAAATACCATTGGTCACGACACCGGGAATACTGTTGAGATGATCTTCCAGTCCGCGCGCATCGGTAATGGTCAAACCGTGCACATCAATAATAATATTGCCGTTATCTGTAATAAAACCTTCACGCAGTTCCGGTTTGCCACCCAGATCTCTGACCACGTTGGCGACCAGTGCCCCGGCCATTGGAATCACTTCAATCGGCAAAGGGAAAGCGCCGAGATGGTCAACCTTCTTGCTCTCATCCACAATGCAGATAAATGCATCGGAAGCCGCCGCTACAATTTTCTCGCGTGTCAGTGCGCCGCCGCCCCCCTTGGTCAGGTTTTTGCCACCATCAAATTCATCCGCACCATCGATATACACGGACAGGGAATCCACCTGAGAAAGCGCTTCGTTCAATTCCAGTACCGAAATACCATGGCCCTGCAGGCGCTCAGCCGTTGCTTCCGAACTGGCTACTGCACCAATGATGTCATTCTTCATACCCGCCAATGCATCAATAAACATATTGGCTGTGGAACCGGTACCCACACCGACAATAGTATCCACTTTGACATACTTCAGCGCCGCTTCGGCCACTTTCTGTTTCATTTTATCCTGAGCCATCATTCCCCTCCTGACGCACATGTATTTTTCCGCCCCATGAAATGAAATCTTATCATAGGGTAGAAAAATTATGCAGGCGCGTTGTTTATTATCATATTCAATATGAACTTATCCGCAGGCTAACCGTTAGCCCACCTTTCGGCAAAGCAGACGAGCAGTTAGTGTAACGCACATGATGGATCAAGTCTGTGTTTGAACACGTTGCCATAAGCGACCTTGTGCTGAGCGCACTTGTTGTGTTGGGTATTTTGCAGCTGGCATGGTTCTCGGTAATGTTTCTTCGACGGGGTATGCCACCGAAAAGCATTCAATACGCCATTCCACCCTTGTTAGCCATCTGGGTGCTGATGTGGCCGATTTATGTTGATGCCCGCTGGCTTTGGGTTGGAATGGCAGCACTGATGCTTCCGCCCGTGCTATCCTGTCTGCTCACATTACCTTTCTGGCAACAACTGCAAACAGCCTGGTCGGCGCAAACGATAGATCCCGAACTCAGGATGTACCCTGTTCTTCCATTGCCGCCGATGGCCCATTTTCTGACGGCTTTATTCATTGCAGGCATCTGGTTTCAACACATCCCCGAATTTGGTTTCGGTCTGGCGCTCTGCCTTTGTCTGGTTTTTCGATCTGTGGACCTGATTGATCAACTGGCTGTGAATAAATTTGCATTCCTCAAACTTGGTTTCCCCGCCCACCCGGAGCAGACACTGGCCAGTCATCTCGTACTGATTGTCATATGCACAATTCTGCTGTGCTGGAGTCTGCATGTATTTCACGGTACGGACTGGCAGGCGCTATTGATTGCAACACTGATTACAGCCCTGACTGCGTCCGCCACCCGGGCGCTTGTGCCTGGTCAATGGAATGCACCCGCGGCCATGCTAAGCATGGGCTTTGTGATGTGGCTGTTATAAAAGGAAATGTATTATGCCGGCATATCCATGCAACTCATGCTCGATTCGCTAATATATCTGGTCAATACGGTTCATTGTCCTGCAAATCGTCGGGAATAAACCCTTCAATGCGTTCAACGCCGGTTCGGATAGAACCATCCTGCAATAATTTCAGCCAGCGATAACCCGGAGAAATTCCGTCCAGACGGAAATCATCCTGCTTCGGCATAAATTGCATGCAGGTTGAAGGTGTGCCGAGTATCCGAACGTTACCGCGCATCACATCCAGTGATTGGTGGATATGGCCGCATATCATTGCACGCACCTGTGGAAAACGGTCGATGACCGACCACAATCTATCCTGATTATTCAGGCCAATGTCATCCAGCCAGCGACTGCCGATATCAACCGGATGATGATGGATCGCAATCAGCACATGGGCATGATCCTGTGCGGCAAGCAGGCGCTCCAGTCGATCCAGCTCAGCTTCAACAAGCAGACCGCCAACACTGCCCCGTTCATGTGAATTCAGCGCAATAACCTTCCACCCGGCCATGGTAAGGCAATCCGAATAGCTGAAAATTTCCTTCAGGGCCGGAATCAGGCTGTGACGCAACGCCGACAAACTGGCATGATTACCCGGCGTTACCATGAACGGAGCCGACCAGTGCCCGAGCATTACGGACAGCCGCCTGTAAGTGGACGGCAATTCATCCTGAGCCAAATCACCGCCGAGAATGATGACATCGGGATCGGCACAGTGATGACGTGCATGCGCAAGCACTGCAGTCAGACTGTCATTGGAACAGATCCCCTTGATCATGCGTTGCGGATCGTTGTAGATATGACAATCAGTAATATGCAACAAATGAACAGACCTTGAGCTCCTGTCCCCTTCGCTCTTGCGCAGCATCTGAAGCAGTTTCCCGGCAACCGGTGATAATGATGTGGCATGAGCATGAAAAATGACCGGATCCACATCAATCTGTTGTATTACTTTTACATACAGTTCTTTTGTCAGGATGTTTCCGGCTGCATCCAGCAGCATGATTCTGAGGTCACTGAAGTCACTGCATGGCTGATCAGCCATGATTTCCATGTCCCGATGCCCGAGTTTAAGAATCCGGCCACCGAAACCATCTGCCATATGCTTGCCGGTCAGAGGCATAATGCACACATCGACAGGTGTCTCAAGTTGCATCAGCTCAGTTGATTCAGGCTCGGGCAATTGCAACGGTTCATCCCCGGATATGCCGCCGATATCGTAGATGGTGATAGCCTCGCTCAAACCTTTGGGCATCACGCTCATCTGCCCGTCAATTCTGAGCAGGCCTTGGCACTCTTTTTTCGTGCTTTCGGAAACCAGAATCTGGCCACCGATGGTATAGGATTCGATTCTTGAAGCGGTATTTACCACCCGGCCTACCACACCGTATTTGGTTCGTTTGCTGGAGCCGATATTACCGACAATCACCTCACCGGTATTCATGCCGATACCCATCTCGACAGCGGGGAAACCTGCCTGTACGTAGCGGCGATTCACCTCCTGCATGGCCAGTTGCATATCGACCGCGCACCTGACCGCACGCAGCGCATCGTCTTCGCGCAGGATCGGCGCCCCGAAAATTGCCAGAATGGCATCGCCGATAAATTCATCAATGGTGCCCTGATGTTTCTGAATCACTTCAGTCATATGGCCGAGGAAAATATTGATCATTTTCACTACGGTTTCGGCCGGCAACCGTTCCCCGATGGATGTAAAACCGCGCAAATCGGCCATCATAATAGTCAGATGCCGTTTTTCACCACCCAGTTTCAAACCTTCAGGCGAATCAATCAGATTATCGACAATTTCATCCGACAGATAACGCCCGAACGTATCACGAATAAAACGATAGGCTGAACGCAGTTGAAGATGGGTTTTAACCCTGGAAAGAACAATCGCCGGGGTAACCGGTTTGTTGATATAATCCACGCCACCGGCTTCGAATCCCTGTACCTCGTCGCGCACTTCATTCATGGCTGTGACAAAAATAACCGGCATGCCTTCAGTCTGCGGCTCTGCTTTCAACCTGCGGCAGACCTCGAAACCATCCATGCCCGGCATCATCACATCCAGCAGCACCAGATCAGGCGGCTGATCCGAAAAACAGAGTTTCAATGCCTGTTCACCGTTAATGGCCACCTGCACCTTGTAAATGGGTTTCAATAACCCCCTGAGCACATCGATATTCTCGGGCGTATCATCAACAACCAGAATCGTCGCCCTGTCCCGGCGCACTTCATCTTCCTTATTCATAGTCTGCATCATCCTGATTTTATTCAAAATTTGCAATGCGTGGCTGCTGTCTCTCATGCAAATAGGCTGCAGGGATATCGAAAAAATGAAGGATGCACTTTTCAGACAGACTCCTAGAGTTCAGGCATCATGAATATCACCCCCCTGATTGAACTGGCGCTGGCTGAAGATGCTGTGTTCAACGACCTGACTGCCACAGCGACTATTCCTGCCAACCTGCAGGGTACCGCCTGTATTACCGCCAAGGGTGCCGGCACTATTTCCGGCATCCCGGTTGCGAGTGCAGTTTTTGCTGCCGTGGATGAGACCATTCACTGCAGCTGGCAAAGCGCCGATGCAGACAGGGTTGAAGCCGGCGATATCATTGGCGAATTAAACGGCCCTGTCCGTTCACTGCTGGCTGCCGAGCGCACCGCCCTGAATTTTCTGCAACATCTGTCCGGCATTGCCACGGCTACCCGGGATTTCTCGGATGTGCTGCAGGGAACGGATTGCCAGATCGCGGATACGCGTAAAACCACGCCGGGGTTCCGGCATCTGGAAAAACAGGCTGTCATTCACGGCGGCGGCATCAATCATCGCATGGATTTGCAAAGTGGCATGCTGATCAAGGAAAATCATATCGAAGCATGTGGCTCAATCACGGCTGCAGTCAACGCCTGTCATCAAAACAATCGAAGCAGTCAGAGCACATGGATCGAAGTGGAATGCGAAACACTCGATGAAGTATCCGAGGCGGTTGCGGTTCACCCGGATTTTATCCTGCTCGACAATATGGATCCTGCCATGGTCAGACAGGCGCGGATGATCGTACCTGCCTCCATTCTGCTGGAGGCCAGCGGAAACATTACACTGGCCAATGCCCGCGCCTATGCTGAAACCGGCGTCAATCGCATCGCCATCGGTGCCATTACCCATTCTGCCCCGGCACTCGATCTGTCCATGCGGATTGTGCATACAAACGACCAGACCTCCGGATATCACCCTTGAACAAGGCTCGCGAACATATTCTGACCCGGCTGGGAATGAGCCGGACACCTGTTTCCGGCGACGATCTGGCGACTGAACTGGGACTGTCACGTGCCGGCATCTGGAAACATATCCAGATGCTGAAAAAAACCGGTATCGCTATCGAAGCGCATGCCGGCAAAGGTTATGTACTGAATTCGGAAATATTCAGTGCAGGATTGATTAAGGCACAATTAACCACCCGGCGCATTGGCAAACAGATCATGATACTCGAGGAAACAGGCTCGACCAATCAGGATGCCATGCAACAGGCCGGGGAAGGTGCGGAAGAAGGTCTGGTGATTTTTGCCAACCGGCAGCATCAAGGCAAGGGAAGGCTGGGGCGAAGCTGGCATACCATGTCCGAATCGCTGGCGGTCAGTATCCTGCTACGCCCCGATTTGCCCCCGGAGCAGGTGCCACAATTATCGTTACTGACCGCAGTTGCCCTGCATGAAGTGTTAAGCTGTTATGCACCGGACCTCCGCATCAAATGGCCAAATGATCTGCTCCACCACGGTAAAAAAGTTGCCGGCATCCTGACAGAAATGCGTGCAGAACCCGGTCGTGTACATGCTGTTGTGCTCGGCTTCGGCATCAATCTGGCTGCACCCGCTGACGGCTGGCCGACCGATATCAACAAGCCGGCCACCGATCTGGCCACGATCAGCACCTCGTGCGTTTCCAAAACAGAACTGTCCATCGCTATTTTGAATGCGCTGGATCAATGGTACGATATCTGTTTGCAGCATGGTTTTGCTCCCGTTCATCG
>CAZUVA010000007.1:0-17524 GCA_964622755.1 uncultured Zetaproteobacteria bacterium | reverse complement strand
TGTCATCGGCCCGTTGGTTATGGGTAGTGCCGGAGCTCTGATTAATCTCGCTTTGTTGCCATAGTCGCTTATCTGCCGGGTTGTCAGGGCAATGATTAATTAATCTGCCAAAGCTCAGGGCAATCGCATTAAAATAGAGAGTAATCATTCAACCCTATGCTGTAAAACAGGTCATTTCCGAAGGTTTTATCGGAAATCCATGCCGCAAACGTGGATCCCCGATAAAACTTTCGGGGATGACGTAGTGGGAAAGTTAAAAAAGATGGTAAAACACTAGTTCTTTTTAATGCGATTGCCCTGGCCAAAGCTTGCTATTTGCCGATGGTTTCGCTAGAAAGCGCGCCCGCTCGGAAGGGCGAATACGCACACCGTCTGATCCATTGTGCCCGTTTGTGTTGATACACCGGGTGGTTGGCGGTGGAGGAATAAACAATCGGAGGACTTAAATGTCTCAATTTACTATGAAACAACTGCTTGAAGCTGGTGTGCACTTTGGCCATCAGACCCGTCGCTGGAACCCGAAAATGGCCCCTTATATTTTCGGTAAACGAAATGGCATCCATATTATTGATCTGCAAAAAACACTACGCATGGCCAATGAGTCCTACTCGTTTATGCAGGAACTGGCTGCTGCCGGTGGTCGCGTGTTGTATGTCGGCACCAAACGCCAGGCTCGCGATGCAGTGAAGGAAGAATCCTCCCGTGCCGGCCATTTTTATGTCAATCATCGTTGGCTGGGAGGTACGCTGACCAATTTCGCTACCGTTCAACAGTCTGTTCGCAAGATGAAAGATTTGCAGCGCCAGAAAGAAGAGGGCGTATTTGAGTTACTGACCAAGAAGGAAGCACTCGGCCTGCAGCGTCAACTGGATAAACTGGAACGCTCGCTGGGCGGAATCAAGGAAATGAATGATCTGCCGGATTGCCTGTTTGTGGTGGATGTACGCAAGGAAGAGCTGGCCGTGAAAGAAGCCCAGAAACTGGGTATTCCGGTTGTAGCCGTGGTGGATAGTAACTGTGATCCATCAGGTATTGATTATATTATTCCGGGTAATGATGATGCTATTCGTGCTGTGCGCCTGTTCTGTAGCAAGGTTGCCGATGCATTGCTTGAAGGTGCAGAAGCCTGGCAGCTGGAAAATGCCGAAGACGGGGCAGACCTGGTTGAAGCCATGGCTGTTGACGTTAATGAAGCAGAAGCTGCATAGACTTACTAATATTTAAAAGACGACGGAGACGAATTAAAATGGCAATTACTGCTGCAGATGTAAAAAAACTGCGTGAATTAAGTGGCGCGGGCATGATGGACTGCAAAAAAGCATTGGGTGAAACCGATGGTGATATTGATGCTGCCGTCGATTTTCTGCGTAAAAAAGGGCTGTCCGCGGCCTCCAAGAAGGCTGGCCGTGTAGCTGCCGAGGGTGTGGTCGTTTCTATATCGGAAGGCAATGTTGGCGTGGTACTGGAAGTCAACTCTGAAACTGATTTCGTGAGCAAGAATGATCAGTTTGTCGGTTTTGTGAATGCGATTGCAGCACTTATTATCAAAGAGAATCCAGCTGATGTGGAAGAGCTGAAATCACTCGCTTTTGATGCCGAACTAAATGTTGAGCAGGCTCTTTCCCAGTTGATTGCTACCATTGGCGAGAACATGAGTATTCGCCGGTTTGGTCGTATCGAAGTAGATGCGGGCATGATTGCATCCTATGTGCATGGCGGCGGAAAAATTGGTGTGTTGATTGGCATCGAAGGCGATGTGGATGCAGGTTTGGCGCGTGGTGTTGCCATGCATGTAGCGGCAGCTAATCCTCACTTCATTGCGCGTGCTGATGTTGATGCGAAATCAGCTGAACGTGAGCGTGCTGTTCTTTCTGAACGTGCGATTGCCAGCGGCAAACCTGAGGCCATTGTCGATAAAATTGTGACGGGTCAGATGAACAAGTTCTATTCTGAAGTTTGTCTTCTGGAGCAGGATTTTGTTATGGATACCGACCAGAAAGTCGGCAAGGCACTGGGCGATGCAGAACCGGTTAGCATGTTCCGATTCCAACTTGGCGAGGGTATCGAGAAGAAAGAGGAAGATTTTGCAGCCGAAGTAGCCGCCCAGGTTCAGGGCAGCTGATCGCTGATGTCTGACTCTTCCGGGGACAGTTCGCAAGACAGTGGGCAGCAGCGCCAGTATAAACGGGTGCTGCTAAAGCTTTCCGGCGAGGTGTTGATGGGCGATACCGCATTCGGTATCGATACAGAAACGATCAATCGTCTGGCATCTGAACTAATCGAAGTGCAACAGTCCGGTGTTGAACTGGCTGTTGTGATTGGCGGCGGCAATATTTTCCGTGGTATGAGCGGAATGGCTTCGGGTATGGATCGAACCAGCGCTGACTATATGGGTATGCTGGCGACAGTGATGAATGCGATTGCCTTGCAAGATGCCATTGAGCGTCAGGGCGCAACTGTACGAGTGATTTCCGCCCTGTATATTAAGGAAGTGGCTGAGCCCTATATTCGGCGCAGAGCCGTGCGCCATCTGGAAAAGGGGCGCATTCTTATTTTCGGCGCTGGCACCGGCAATCCCTATTTTACAACCGACACGGCAGCCAGTTTGCGTGCCATGGAGATTCAGGCCGATGCGGTACTCAAAGGCACCAAAGTGGATGGTGTTTATACGGCTGATCCGGCCACAGATCCGTGTGCGACGAAATATGATACTTTGACATTTACCGAAGCACTGACTCAGCGTCTTGGCGTGATGGATGCGACTGCGATGTCGCTGTGTCGGGATAACCACATGCCAATTGTTGTGTTTGATGTGACTGCACCGGGTGAGATGCTCAGAGCGGTATCAGGCGAAGCTGTCGGCACACTGGTTCAGGAGGGATAAACCATGAGCAGTGATATGGAAAGCAGAATGCAAAAGTCCATTGCGGCGTTGAAGTCGGAACTGGCCACTATTCGTACAGGACGGGCGAATGCCGCCCTGCTGGATCATGTGACTGTCCCATATTATGGCTCTGAAGTGCCAGTGTCGCAGATTGGCAGTATTTCCGTGCCGGAACCACGCATGTTGATGATTGCGCCGTGGGAAAAAACCATTCTGGGTGATCTCGAGAAGGCGATTCTGAAATCCGACCTGGGCCTCAATCCGGCCAGTGATGGTGAAGTCATACGTATCGTATTGCCTGAACTGACTGAGGATCGTCGCAGGGATCTGGTTAAACAGGTCAAAGCTGCCGGTGAGAAGGCCAAGGTGTCGATTCGGAATATCCGGCGCGATGCCAATGACGTTGTTAAAAAGCAGGTGAAGGATGATGGTATGTCCGAAGATGAGAGCAAGCGCTTGCAGGATGGTATCCAGAAAGTTACAGATCGTTTCGTATCCGAAATTGATCAGATTTTTGAGCACAAAGAAAAAGATATTCTGACGGTTTGATGTCTGCATCTGCACCGGCTGACTCCGCTCTGCCAACACATGTGGGTATTATCATGGATGGCAATGGTCGCTGGGCCAGAGCCAAGGGAAAAAATCGCCTTTCAGGCCATAAACAGGGTGCCGAGGTGGCGCGCAATGTAGTTCGCTGGGCAAAAGAACTCGGCATCAAACAAATATCGCTGTATGCCTTTTCAACGGAAAACTGGGAACGGCCGAAGCTGGAAGTGCGCGGGTTAATGAGTTTGTTGGCCATATTGTTGCCTAAAACCCTGCCCGAAATGATGCAAAACGAAGTTCGCTTTCGTGTCTTGGGTGACCTTTCCCCTCTCCCAGACAGCGCTCGCAAAGCTGTAGATCTTGCATGTAAAAACACTGCAAACAATACTGGTATCGATCTTATTTTATGTCTGAATTATGGTGGACAGCAGGAGATTATCGCGGCAGTGAAACAGACGCTGCAATGGATTCAATCGCAGCCCGATCCGCAGCAGACCTTGAGTGACTTGAGTCCCGAGCAGTTCCGGAAGCTGATGTGGCGTCATAATATTGCACCGCTGGATCTGCTGATTCGAACCGGCGGGGAGATGCGCATCTCCAACTTTCATTTGTGGGATGCCGCCTATGCCGAGCTCTGTTTTTCCAATGTATTATGGCCGGATTTCAGTAAGAATGATCTTCAAACAGCGCTGGATGAATATGCATCCCGGGAACGCCGCTATGGCCTGACCAGCGAGCAGCTTGAAACATGAGTGAGTTGACCAAACGCATAATAACAGCTGTGGTTCTGCTGCTGCTGGTGTATGGCTGGTATGTCCACCTGCCATCGCCGTGGTTTGAGCGCGGGTTGGCCCTGCTGGGACTGGTGGCCAGTTGTGAACTTGTTCTGCTGATAAAATTACGACAACCGGCGTTGTACATGCTGACGGCGGTGATTGTTTGGGTAGCGTTTACGCTGTGGCCGGGTATTTATCTGTTTCTGTTGAGTGGATTTGTCTGGTTCGCACTGTTTGTGATTAGTGCACGCACGAAAACAGTCTCATTCGGTGATTTTTTTGCGGCGGTCTGGTTATATGGATGGCTTTTTGTTTTTGTGCTTGCCATTGCACAAACCCATGGCAGTTCAACAGGGCAGGGGTTGATCATCGGTGCTTGTCTGGCCGTATGGGTTTCGGATTCGGCTGCTTATTTTGTTGGGCGGGCTATCGGTAAACACAAGCTGTGCCCTGCGATTAGTCCGGGAAAATCGGTACAGGGGGCGATTGGCGGTTTGCTGTTCGGCATCCCTGTTGCTGTTGCATGCTGGGTTTATTGGGATGTGCTGCCGTTGCTTGCCGCCATCATGCTGGCTATCGTAACGGTGGTTGCAGGCATGCTGGGGGATTTATCGGAATCGGCTGTGAAACGCATGGTTGGTGCCAAGGACAGTGGTCGCTGGTTGCCCGGGCACGGAGGGGTTTTGGATCGAATCGATGCCATTATTATGGCGATTCCGGTGGCATGGTTATTGTGGAGTCTGCAATGAAACGTATCACTGTATTGGGCGCAACCGGTTCGATTGGTTGCAGTACTGCCGATGTAATGCTTAGATATCCGGACAAATTTTCCGCCTTTGCGCTGGTCGGACATCGCAATGTGGCAAAAATGATAGAGCTGGCTACCGAACTGCACCCCGAATGGGTGGTCATGACGGATGCTGCTGCTGCCAAACAGCTAGAGGGGCAATTGCCTGCCGGTGTGCGGCTGGAAAGCGGTATGGATGCAGCTATTGCACTTTCATCAGCTACTGAGACAGATATGGTGATGGCAGCGATGGTCGGTTCGGCGGGGTTGCCGGCAACCCTGGCAGCTGTTCAGGCCGGGAAACGCGTTGGGCTGGCCAATAAGGAGTGTCTGGTTACTGCCGGTCATATTTTTATGGAGGCTGCAGCCATATCCGGAGCGGAAGTGGTGCCGGTGGATTCGGAACACGCAGCGATTCACCAGTGTATGCAGGGCCATGATCGCGGATCTATTACGGGTGTTATCCTGACCGCATCCGGTGGCCCGTTCAGGGATCGCGATCCATCTACGCTGTCCGCAGTTACTCCGGCTGAAGCGGTGGCGCATCCGAACTGGGATATGGGCGCTAAAATTAGCATTGATTCCGCCACCATGATTAACAAGGCACTGGAATTGATTGAGGCGCGCTGGTTGTTCGATCTGGCACCGGAAAAGCTCTCCGCTATTATTCATCCGGAAAGTATCGTGCATGCCATGGTGGAATATAAGGATGGCTCCGTGTTGGCGCAATTGGCCATGCCGGATATGCGAATGCCGATTGCTTATGCATTGCAGGCTGAACCAAGATTGTCGACAGGCATAGCTTCGCTCGATTTGGCACAGACAGGGGCGCTAACATTTCAACCCGTGGATCATAAGCGATTCCCTGCCATGCGACTGGTGCAGTACGTCTTACGCGGCGAAGATTCGCTGGCCATTGTGTTTAATGCGGCTAATGAAGTGGCTAATGCAGCATTTCGTGAACAACGTATTGGTTTTATGGATATTGTGGAAACGGTTGAACAGGTCTTGTCGAAGGCGGAAAATGTCCCCGTGGGCAGCCTGGACGAGGTATGGTTGCATGACGGGCATGCCCGCAAGATGGCGGATGAGGTAATGACTGCATGATCGAAATTTTACACACATCATTGGCTTTTGTGGTGGCGATTGCGCTGCTGATTGCAGTGCATGAATATGGCCATTTTTCTATGGCGCGCCGCCTTGGTATCAAGGTGGAGAAGTTTTCTATCGGCTTTGGCCCCGCCCTGTTTTCATGGCGCAGCAAAGATGGTGAAGTACTGTACGTTCTTGCAGCTATTCCGCTGGGCGGTTATGTGAAAATGCTGGGCGAGAATCCGGATGAGCAGGAAGGCGATGTCCAGGCGAAACTGTCCGAGCAGGACAGGGCACGGGCATTTAATAACCAGCCGGTGTGGAAACGTGCTGCTGTCGCAGTTGCGGGGCCCGCATATAATTTTCTGTTTGCGATTGGCGCATATATGATTGTCGGTTGGCTCGGGCAGTCTGTATTGCCGACAATCATTGGTGATATTGCACCTGCATCAGTGGCGGAGCGAGCAGGATTACAGGTTGAAGACCGGATTGTGGCCGTCGGGAACAAACAGGTACATTCATGGCAGCAGATGGAAGAGAAGCTCAAACAGTACATTGGCACATCGGTAGAGCTTCAGGTTAAACGTGATGAAAAGCTGGTGATGACGAGGCTTGAACTGCCAGTGCCGAAAAAAGACCCGCTGTTACTGGATGTCGCTGATCAGGTGTTGGGCTTTAATCCGGGGCTGATTGTGCGTGTTGATGAGGTGATGGATGGATCATCCGCCCAACGCTTTGGCTTGCGCAAGGGTGATATTATTAAACAGATCAATGGCTGGGATGTATCCAATGTGGGCCAGTTTATTGAGCGCGTTAAAGCCAAGGGAGGGCAGCCTGTTTCGCTTGTGATACAGCGTAACCAGACTTTGTTGCAATTGAAGGTGATACCATCCCCGGATCAGAACAAGCAAGGACGATTGGGTGTAAGACTGGCATCGCAGTCCATGCATGGTACCGAGGAATATCGCATGGGTTGGCTGGATGGAATGGCCTATGGTTTTGTTCGCACTTGGGAAATGACCGGATTGACGCTGGGCGTGTTTGGCAAAATGGTGACATCTGCTATCCCAGCGGATAATCTCGGCGGACCTATCGCTATTGCACAACTGGCGGGGAAAACTGCAGATATGGGCCTGGTTTATTTTCTGGGTTTTCTGGCTTTGATTTCAGTGAATCTCGGAGTGCTAAATTTATTACCTGTTCCAATACTGGATGGGGGTCTGCTGGTGTATCTGGGGTTGGAGAAGTTGAGAGGAAAACCGTTATCGCCCAAACTTTTGGAAATCACTCAGATGGTGGGGCTGGTTTTGATTGTCAGTTTGATGGTGTTTGCTTTTTATAATGATCTTTCACGCTAATTCAGAGGATAATATGTTGGGTTCAGTCAGACTTTTAATTGTCGGCTTTTTGCTGTTTGGTGTTTTTTCATGGCAGGGAGAATCTGTTGCTGCTGATTTGGGCCAGGCATCGCCGCTGATTTTGTCCATTGATGTGCAAGGCAATCAAAATGTTGAAAAGGAAGCTGTACTGGCAAAAATGAGAACGCGGGCAGGCCAGCCCCTTGATCGTCGTCAATTAAGCCGGGATGTGCGCAAACTTTATAAAAGCGGGTTTTTCTCCGATATCCGGTTTGTTGGCACAAGAACAGCCCAGGGCATTCATCTGGTATGCCATGTAAAGGAATATCCGTTAATTGCCAAACTGAAGATGGAAGGAAATGATCAATTTCCAACCAAAGATTTGCAGCTCAAAATGAAACTGAAACCGGGACGCATCTATAGCCCAAAGTACAAGGAATCGGATCGTAATACCCTGAGAAAGGGGTACTTGAAAGACGGGTATTATCAGGTTGGTATCGATTTTATTCCTACCGAACGAGAAGATGGCAGGATTGATCTCCTTATTCGGGTGCATGAAGGGGGAGTCACGCGAATCAATCGCATTCACATGATAGGCAACACGGCTTTCAGCGATGCTGTTTTACGCAAGGAAATTGCTTCCAGAAGATCTGATTTATCCTCATGGTTTTCCGACCGTGATATATTTGATACCAAGCGATTTGGTGCCGATGGCCAGTTACTGCAACAGTATTACCTGAATCATGGTTATCTGGATATGAAACTGGATTCTGAACAAATCACCATGGCAGCGGACAAAAAGAGTTTCTCTTTGACCTTCAGTATTCATGAAGGCGTTAGTTACAGTGTTGAAAAAGTCAATTTGCAGGGAGATCTGGTTCCCGATCAGAAAACCTTGCAGGAATTAATTAAGCTGGAGCCCGGCGATATTTACTCCCTGAATGACATGCGTGCGACGATTGATGCCATGACTGATCGGGTGGGTGATGAAGGTTATGCTTTTGCAACGGTGACGCCGCTATTAAACCGGAATATTGATAATCATACAGTGGCTATTACGTTTGATATTGAAAAAGGTGAAGAAGTTTATGTTGAACGTATTGAAGTATCCGGCAATGAGAAAACCGAGGACAAAGTTGTACGCAGATTGATGGATCAGTCGGAAGGAGCACGTTATTCGGGAACACAGGTGAAACATACTAAAGAGGCATTGAAACGGGCTGAATTTATTGAGGATGTTCGGGTATCTTTCCCTAAGGGTTCGGTTGGAGACAAGGTTCGCATGAAGGTAGATGTGACGGAAAAGAAATCCGGCTCAATTGCAGGAGGCCTCGGGTTTTCTCAGCGGGAGAAGGTGATTATTACGGCCAGGATCTCGGAAAAGAATCTGCTTGGGAAAGGCTATCAGGCCAGTATTAATGGTAAGCTGGGCAAGGTCACTCAAGATATTACCGCCAGTCTGGCTGATCCGTTTTTTTTGGACACGAATATTAGAGCCAGCTTGAATGTTTTCAAAACAAAGACGGATCCGCAACTAAATGCCAATTTCCAGACCGATTCAATTGGTGGAGGCATAGATTTTAGTGTACCGATAAGTCACTATGTATCTTACGGGATCAACTACCAGTTCAACAGTATCGAGCTGTCAAACGTTCAGGTTGGGGCATCATTATTTCAACGTGCTCAAGTGGGACGTCAAACGGTTGGTGAGTTGACACAATCGTTGAGTTGGGATTCCAGAGATCGTTTCATAGCAACGAGTAGTGGACATGTGGATATCTTAAGTTTCGGTGTTGCCGGGTTGGGCGGGAATGAACGATTTGTAGAAACGGCTGCTTCCAGCCGGTGGTATTTTCCATTTGGCGAAAAAGAAAATATTGTGTTGAACCCATCATTTAGATACAGCTCGATTCGTAGTTTCTCCGGTCATGAAATCCCGCTCTATCGGCGCTATTCTTTGGGTGGCATTGGCAGTGTGCGGGGGTTTGATTCTTTGGGCATTACGATTAGAGACCCGAACACGAAAGAGGCTGTTGGTGGCGATAATCAAATCACAGCTTCCGCCAACCTGTTTTTTCCACTGCCTTATGTGCAAACTGCAGGAATTCGCGGTCTCTTTTTTGCTGATGCCGGGACATTGTGGGGCTCGGCATCGGCGACGGTTGGCGCGGTCACAATTAATGCGCATGAACCATTCTCTTTATCCCGTGTCCGCTATACGGCAGGGTTCGGAATCGAATGGATTTCACCCATAGGCCCGGTAGGCCTGACTTGGGCATTCCCGATCAGTACATTACCGGGTGATATAGAAAAGAATTTTGAGTTTTCCATAGGATCCACATTTTAAGATTAGTTGAAATAACATGACAGCAGAGGAGAACGGCATGATTAAAAAAATGAATATAAAGGCTATACTGATATCAATGGGTGCAGTATGTATGTTTGGGATGGCGTCAGTTCAGGCTGCTGAATTGAAAATCGGTTATATTGATATCAAAACTGCTCTGGAAAGTACCGCTGAATATCAGCAAGGTATGAAACGCTTGAAAGCGCTGAGTGAAAAAAAAGTGAAGGCGTTAAAAGCGCTGAAAGAGAAAATCACTCAGGGTGAAAAAGATCTGATGGGGCAGTCTCTGGCTGTATCGCAGGAAAATATGACCCAGAAAAAACAGAAATTGAATGAAATGGTTAAAAAATTCAAACGTATGCAGCAGGATGCGCAGGAAGAATTGGCTGTTGAGAAAAATCGGATGGATCTCGCCAGTATGTCAAAATTCCAGAAGGTTATGACAGCATATGGCAAACAAAATCATTTTGATTTACTCATGCCCAAGCCGGTGTTTATCTATGCCGACCCGAAACATGATGTGACAGGTGCTATCATCAAGTTGCTGGACTCGAAAAAATAAGCAAAAGTTTACATGAAAACATTCTCCCTTCTCGAAATCGCCGAGGTAGTAAACGGTACTGTCGAACGGTTTGGGGAAGATGTGGCGAATATCCGGATCACTGGTATCAATACGCTAAGCGCGGCTGGGGACGCGGAGATTTCGTTTCTAGCCAATAAACGCTACAGGCATGATCTGCTGAATACAGAGGCTGCTGCTGTATTGCTGGCGGTCAATGATGATGCTCCCGACTACTGTGCAGTTGTTCGTGTTGCGGATCCTTATCTGGCTTTTGCATTGTTACAACGCTTTTTTTATCCGAAATCCACTCCCAATGAACAGCGCCACATGAGTGCTGTGATTGATCCTTCAGCACTATTGGCGAACGATGTTGAAGTAGCTGCGAATGCAGTGATTGGTGCAAATACACATATCGGTTCAGGCACGATCATTGGACCCGGCTGTGTGATCGGTGATGGTGTGAAAATCGGAGAACACTGTTTGCTGCATGCCAATGCAGTGGTTTGTGGTGGTTGTGTGCTGGGTAATGATGTTCTTTTACAGCCGGGGGCAGTGATTGGTTCGGATGGTTTTGGTTATGCATGGGACGGTACACAGCATCTGAAAATCCCGCAGGTTGGCAGGGTGATTCTTGAGGATGATGTTGAAATCGGCGCGAACACCTGTATTGACCGTGGTGCCATTAGCGATACCGTGATTGAACGTGGTGTTAAACTCGATAATCAGATTCAGATAGCTCATAATGTTCGTGTTGGTGCCTATAGCGTGATGGCCAGTCAGGTCGGTATTTCCGGTTCAACACAGATAGGCAAAGGCTGTCAATTTGGTGGACAGGCCGGACTGGCAGGACATATTAAAGTGGGAGATGGTGTTAAACTGGCAGCGAAATCCGGTGTAATGTCAGATCTGGATGCCGGTGGAACCTATGCTGGAGCACCGGCCATGCCGCACCGCTTATGGTTAAAGATTTCAGCACTGACATTGAAATTACCTGAAATATGGAAAATGCTGCGTAGCCGTTAAATAGAACATGAAACAGATATATTCAGGGAGTGTGATATGGCTGAATTAAATATCGACGAGATTATGCAACGTTTACCACACCGGTATCCATTTTTACTAATTGATCGTATTATTTCGTTTGAGAAAGAGAAATCGATCAAGGCACTCAAAAATGTAACATTTAATGAACCGCAGTTTGCCGGCCATTTTCCCAAACACCCGGTTATGCCGGGGGTGTTACTGATCGAAGCCATGGCTCAGGCTGGTGGCATGCTGGCATTCCAGTCGGTTGAAGATGATCGGGAATATCTGGTCTATTTTACCGGCATTGATGGCGTGCGGTTTCGCAAGCCGGTACGACCGGGGGATCAGGTGATTTTCGAACTCACTTGTCTGCGCCGGCGTGGCATGATGTGGAAACTACGCGGTCAGGCTTTTGTTGACGGCGTATTGGTGTGTGAAGGGATTTTGATGGCAACATTGATGCCGCAAGAAGAAGCATGAGTTCTCTGATCCACCCCACTGCCATCATTGAGGATGGCGCACAGCTTGGTTCGGACGTGAAGGTCGGCCCCTACTGTGTGGTCGGTGCTGATGTGCGAATGGGTGAGCGTTGCCAGTTGATGTCACATGTGGTGGTGAGTGGACGCACCAGCATGGGTAGCGGCAACCGGGTATTCCCGTTTACTTCGATTGGTCAGATTCCCCAGGATTTAAAATATCACGGTGAGGCTTCCGAAGTCATCATTGGAAATAACAACCAGATCAGGGAAAATGTGACCATCAATTCTGGCACCGAAGGCGGAGGCATGGTGACCCGGATCGGTAGTGATAATATACTCATGGCTTATAGCCATGTCGCGCATGATTGTATCCTCGGGGATCGCATTGTTCTGGCCAACTGCGCTACACTGGCCGGCCATGTAGACGTGGATGATGGTGCCATTATTGGCGGCTTGTCTGCTATTCAGCAGTTTGTGCGCATCGGCCGTCTAACCATGATCGGCGGCATGTCCGGAGTTACCAAAGATGTGGCACCGTTTACGCTGCTGGCCGGCGGTTATCGCTCTGGCCTGAGCGGGCTGAATATCATTGGTCTTAAACGACGCGGGTTTTCTCTGAAACAGGTGGGGCGTTTAAAGGAAATCTATCGTTTGTTATTGCAGGACAGTGGCAAGCGTGAAGAACGGCTGCTTGAGGCCGAGTCATTGTTGTCTGATGACGATGCTGATGGCCGCCATATGATTGAATTCATCCGTTCAGCGAAACGAGGCCTGATGATGCACGGTCGAGACCTGAATCATTGAATAAAATCGGCTTGATTGCCGGCTATGGCAATTTCCCTCTGGAACTGGCCAAGGCGTTACAAGTTCAGGGCAAAGAGGTTCACGTTGTGGCAGCCCGGGAAGAAACGTCTCCCGACATAGAAAAATTAACCGCTTCAACCTGCTGGCTGCATGTCGGCCAGATCGGGGGCATGATCAAGGCATTCAAAAGGGCTGGTGTTGAGCAGGTCGTGATGGCAGGCAAAGTACGCAAGTTACACCTGTTTCGTAATTTTCGGCCGGATTTGACTGCCATGAAAGGATTGATGCGTTTGAAAGACCGGCGTGATGATTCGATTCTGAATACCATCGCCGATCTGCTTGCCGATAGTGGGCTGACTTTGATTGATCAGACGCTTTACGCCGGTGATATGCTGGCTGGAACCGGGCATCTGGCTGGTCCTGTGCCAAAAAATCGATATGCCGATATTACGTTCGGCTTTGAGCAGGCCAAGGCTATTGCCGGTCTGGATATTGGTCAGACAGTCATTGTACAGGATCAGGCCGTGCTTGCAGTAGAAGCTATTGAGGGCACCGATGAGGCGATCAAACGCGGTGGAAGTATGGGTAGTGGAAAGGCAGCTGTGATCAAGGTGGCCAAGCCGGATCAGGATCTACGTTTTGATGTGCCGGCCGTGGGGCCGGATACGCTGGAAATCATGAATGTATCAGGTTGTACATTACTGGCCATCGAAGCAGGAAAAACCTTAATGATTGAACGCCAGCGTTTTTTTGAGCTTGCCGGTAAGTACAAGATATCCGTATTTGGAATCGCAGCTCAGTGATGGTTTGAAATATATCGAGATGGTTTACCGGTGAGCCGTTTCTTTGTCAGTGCAGGGGAAACCTCAGGTGATTTGCATGCGGCTACTGTTGTTGCTGAACTGAAGCGGCGTTATCCCGAGGCTGAAATTACCGGCATTGCCGGTGAACAGATGCAGTATCAGGGTTGTGTTGCACTGCATCATATGCATGAATTGAATGTGATGGGTATTATCGATGTGCTGCGTTCACTCTCCCGTATTCGTCAAATCGAACAATCTGTCATGGGATGGTGTACGGAACAAAAACCCGATGTGGCCGTGTTGGTTGATTTTTCCAGTTTTCATATGCGTCTGGGACGCCAGCTCAGACAACTTGGTATTCCAGTTGTTCATTTTATTGCCCCCAAACTCTGGGCATGGGGAAGCTGGCGGGTTTCCAGACTGAAAAAGTCGCAGGATCGGCTGGCATGCATCCTTCCCTTTGAACCGGAATGGTTTAATCATCGCGGTATTTCCCATGCTACCTATGTCGGTAACCCGAGCGCCACGGCCTGTATCGGTGGCTGGTCGGCCATGGCGTTGAAGCAACACCTTGATGTGGAGAATAATCGACCGCTACTGGCGCTATTACCAGGCAGCCGCCCACAGGAGATTATCGTACATGTTCCTATACTTGAGGAAACGCTGAAGCAGATTCAAAAACTGATGCCGCAACTGGTATGTGTCGTTCCGGTAGCACCCGGCGTGGATATGGATGCACTGGAACCTCTGTGGCAGCAGGGGGCAAAGCCGATTCAACGTACGGATGACGGTTTTGCTCTGCGTGCCGATGCGGCTGTGGCGGTCTCCGGCACGGCTACACTGGAGCTGGCTTTGTGGGATACACCGACTGTTTTGATTTACAAAGCTTCTCGACTTATGGTTTTCCTGGCCAGACGACTGGCGAAAATTCGTTGCGCAGGGCTGGCCAATATTATTCTGGGTGACCGACCGGTCATACCTGAACTGATTCAGGAAGCATGCACCGTGGACAATATTGTTGCGGAACTCTTGCTGCTGTTGCGCAATGAGCCAACGGCACAACGGCAGCGTTTTGAATGTGCCAAATTACGCACATTGTTGGGGCACCAGCAAGCCGCTGTCGGCGTCGCTGATATGGTCGATGAACTGATCAAGTAACCCATTCATTTCTGTTATCAGGCAAGGCGCTGATGGGTGCCATTTTCCCTTATCCGGGACAGAGATTTTTATTATCTCGGCGTGGAAGCCGGCATGAAGATGTTTTCATCGTTGGTTCATGCCTTTCTAATCAGTCGTCTTTATTATTCGCGTTGTCCGGAGTGGTCTCCCCTCCCTCCTGATTCACTCCGGGCGCAAGTTTTCTCCTCTTGATGGAGTGCAAAAAAAGGTTCCGGCCCCCTCCCGGGGCCTTTTTTATTTGGTTCGGGCTATTTCAGTTTCAAGCAGGCGAATGCCTCCGGATTCAATGCCAATGTGTTTCTTTTTGTACAATGCGCCGACTGCTTTTTTATACATTTTTTTGCTGATCGCAAAACGTTCCTGGATTTCGGCTGGTGAACTTTTGTCGGTGACGGGAATAAAACCGTTATTTTTTCTCAATTCGTGCATGATGATTTGTGCAATATCGCCAGTCTTTTCGCTTGCTTTCAGGTGCAGGCAGAGATCGATACGAGCATCTTCACGGATATTCTTGATAAAACCGGCCAGCCGTTGCCCCCGGCGCAGGGGACGCGCGACTTCGTTGTGGTGCAGGAGCCCCCAGTGAGTGTCGTTGAGAATGACTTGATACCCAAGTTCGCTTTTATTGGCGATAAACATGGAGACGGTTTCACCGGCCAGGAATTCATTGTCAGATTCGCTGTGCAGAAAATCATCCAATCGGGCGGAGCCAACAATGCGGTCGCTATCCTCGTCGATATAGATACGTACGACATAGGATTTCCCTTCCTCCATGCGCGGCTTCTGCTCGGTAAATGGCACCAGTAAATCCTTTGGTAGCCCCCAGTTCAGAAACGCACCCATGCGGGTGACATCTACCACCTTCAGCAGTGCAAATTCGCCAACCATGGCATACGGCTTCTCGGTTGTGGCGATTAGACGATCCTCGGAATCGCGATAGATGAATACCTCCAGCCTATCGCCGATATGGCACGGAACCGGCACATAGCGAATCGGCAGCAGAATCTCGCCCAACTCATCGCCGTCCAGATAAACACCGAAATCGAGTTCCTTGACCACTTTTAATCTATTCAATCGCCCTGTTTCAGTCATTAATACTCCATTATCAATCGTGCGGATCATAATCCGCAGGCACTGCTTTTGCATGCATCACAAGAATTATGTTGGCCTCATTTCAAGGCCCACGTAAACTTGCATTATGGAAAGAGTTCTATTTTCGGTTGCTTACAGGAGGGTTAATGCCCGGTATTGAGCAAATGTCTGAAATCGCTGTTGCCTTGGTGCATCATCCTGTTTTAAACCGTTTTGGTGAAACAAGTGCCACTGCTATTACCTCGATCGATGTACATGATTTTGCCCGCACCTGTGCCTTTTATGGTGTCGGGCCAGTATATCTTGTGCATCCGGCTGCCGGTATGCATGCACTGATTCATGATATGACGGATTATTATCTGAAGGGTGCAGGCGGCGAAAAAAACCCGTCTCGCCGCGAGGTTTTACAGGCGGTTCGCTGCGTTAATTCAGTGCAGGAAATACAGCAGGATGATGATTATCAGCTCTGGTATACTTCAGCTTCTCCGCCTGAAGAAAAATATATGGAGTTATACAACTTACCGAAAATAAAAGGAAAACACCTTATTGTATTTGGTACAGGTTGGGGCTTGGATGTTGAAAATATGCCGAAAGAAAATGGATGGTTGTCACCTATCGAAGGTATCGGTAAAGTGCGCCACCTTTCTGTCAGGGCTGCCTTGGCGATTTATCTGGATCGTTTGAGAAAAGTTAAATAAAACCTGATAGAGTGAGTTTCGGAGGCAAAGCAATGCGTGCACTGGATGATGTAACCAAGGATCAGTTACGTGACGATATCCCGTCATTTCGCGAAGGTGATACTGTTCGCGTAAATGTCCGTATTATCGATTTCAAGGACAGCAAGAAGGGCGTGGTCAAGACCGAGCGTTTGCAGGCTTATGAGGGCATTGTGATTGCTCGCCATAATAAGGGAATTTCAAGCAGTTTCACTGTGCGTAAAATTTCCAGTAATGTTGGTGTGGAACGTGTTTTTCCACTGCATTCACCTATGCTGGAAAGTATCAAAGTAATTCGCCATGGCCGTGTGCGTCGTGCCAAACTTTATTATTTGCGCGAACTGCGTGGTAAGGCTGCGCGTATCCGTGAGCGTCGTTTCTAAAAGCGTTCGTTGATCGAATATTAAGGGAGGCTTCGGTCTCCCTTTTTTTTGTTACGCAATTGTTCTGGTTTTCAAATTCATTACTTATGTATGGAAATCCGGGTAGCAGCATCGTGAATTGATCAGGAATATTTAATCTGGCGCGGGAATCCTTTTCGGTATGCTGGTGGGGCGTTTCCGTTCAATAAAGGTGCGATACTTTATTTGCCAGAATTGCGGTTCAAGGCATGACCGCCATGCCAGAAAAAATCATGCAGGCGCGTTGATTGTTTCATGTTAAACGATGATTGATGCTTGGTTTCCGCTCGTTAGTTCATAGGATACGAACATGACCACGCAATCTGACTCTTCCCGAATCCTTACACTGAAAGGCCATGAAGCATTATCGGATTTTCGCCGTGACAAGCTCGCCGATATGATGTGCCAACAGGGAATAGAACCTGTGGAAATCAGCTCCCACTATATCCATATTGCCGAGGTGGCACAGTCATGGACACAGAGGGAAACGGAGCAACTGGCCCGCTTACTGGCGCATGCCCCAGATTTGTTTGCGGAGCATACAGCCGATGATCTTTTTCTGGTTGTGCCTCGTATTGGCACCATTAGTCCATGGTCATCCAAGGCGACAGATATTGCCGGTCTGTGCGGGCTGACTGGTCTGATCCGGCTTGAACGCGGTATTGCTTATCG